>JAUVMD010000032.1 GCA_030600405.1 Nitrospirota bacterium | reverse complement strand
AGCTGTCCAGCGGAATGCCGCCCAAAAACCCTGGGAGTCCGACGGCCCGGCCAATCTCATCAAAGACGAAGGCCATGCTTTCCTCATCGGTCCCCATATCCGGTCCGGGAATGTAATCGGTCAGCGTTTTGATCGCCTGGGCGAAGCCCCGCACCAAAGCTCCCTTTTCCACTGTGTCGGGGTCCGCCAGAATGGCGGATTTTGCGCCGCCGTGTGGCAGGTTGGCCAACGCATTTTTCAGCGTCATCGCCCGAGCCAGACGAAATACTTCCTGGGTGCTCACATCCCGAGCCATCCGGCAACCGCCAATGGCAGGGCCCAGCGAAACGTTGTCGATTACAACGATGGCTCGAAGTTTCGATTTCGGTTCGTAAATATGGACGACCTTTTCGGGTCCTAAATCATCTGCAAAATTATCAATGTAGTAGCTCATCAGAATCCACCTCCTTTTCAACTGACTCCATATTTGACCTTTGCGTCCAGAACCACGAGGCGATCCCTGTAAAGACGCACCGGATTGAAATCGAGCGACTGCAATTCCGGGTTCTGGACCATCAACCCAGAGGTCTGTATCAGAAAATCAAGAAGCCCCTTGCTATCGAGGGGCGGTTCTCCCCGCACACCCCGGATGACTTTCCCGACTCCTGTTCGATCGATCAAGTTGGAAAGTTGTTCAAGGGTCGCGGGCAGGAGAATGCGTTGAACGTCCCTGAAAATCTCGACGTGCTGTCCGCCAGAGCCAAAAACCAGAACCGATCCGAATTGAGGATCGCGGGTGAACCCCACCATCAAATCCAGTCCCGGAGGCATTTGCTGTTCCGCCCAAATGGACTCCGGCCAGGTGGCTCGCATCACCCTCCACTCGTGCATCAAACTGTAGAGGCTTTGGATATCGAGGCGCACACCATTCATCTCCGTTTTATGCTGCAATGCCGGAGCCACGGCCTTCAATACCAGAGGAAATCCCAGCGTCTCCACCGCCTTTGGAAGGTCTTCCAAGCTCTTCAAAGGGTGATTGGAAGGAACCGGGATACCGCAGTCATCGAGAAATTTCTTGATCTCCATTTCGTCCGGGCACCGGATAAATCGATTCTTCCAGTTTTCAGTCCAGGCCGATGAGGGCGGACCTTTTTTCCCTTTACCAGTGATTTGCCAGGCGTCCAGAATCCTTTTCCGCCGGATAAGAATCGAAAGTGCCCTAGTCGCGGCTTCCGCGGATGGGAAGATCGGAATACGATCTTCTTGGAATTCATTTTGCAGAGAATGAAAGAGGGTTTCTCCATACGCGGCGGTGATCATTGAAAATTTTTTGTGAAAGCGTTTGCGTAATAGAGGCGCGATTTCTCCGTTGATCCCCTTCGTGCCGGAAAGGAGGACCATCAGCAGGCTGTCAAACTCTCCCGAACTCATCAAGTGCTCTACTGTCTCCAGACATTGTTCGTTGGTTCCCGAGCCAGTCAAGTCGATAGGGTTCTCCAATGAATAATAGCGCGGCAGTTTTTTGCGGAGAAACGCCCGCACGGGTTCTGAAGGTCTCGGAACCAGAAGCCCTTCCCGTTCGCAAAGGTCAGTGAGAAACACCCCCATCCCGCCGCCGTTGGAAACGATGAGAACCCTCTCCCCGCAGGGGACGGGCTGACAGGAGAGGACCTGTATGGCCGAGCGAAACTCTTCGAATCCCTGAACTTCGATCAAACCCGCCTTGTCACACGCGGCTTGAAATACCGGATAGGAACCAGCGAGAGAGGAGGAATGCGCCTTTGCGGCGGCACTGGCACGGTCTGCATGTCCGCCTTTCCAGATCACGATGGGTTTATCCCGGGTCACCTCTCGTGCAACTTCTACAAATCGCGCTCCGTCCTGAAAACTTTCCAAATACAGGGCGATCACGGAGATCGCCGGATCCTTCGCGAATGCTTCCAGAAGTTCCGATTCGTTGACGTCCACCCGATTACCGAAGTTGACGGCCCGGTGAACTCCAATACCCATTCCGGCCAATTCATTGAGGATGAGCGACAGAAACACCCCGCTTTGGGAAATAATCGCTACCGAACCCGGCTCAGGAAGAATGATTTCATCGGGCGAAAGAAAAAAACTGTTGAAATGATTCGGCGCGCTGAACACGCCCAGTCCGTTGGGACCTATGACCCGCACCCCGAATTTTTTCGCTTCCTTCTTAAGATCAAGTTGAAACTTTTCTCCCTCCCTTCCCGTTTCAGCAAATCCACCACTTATGACAATCAGGTGATGAATGCCCCGCTTCGCCAGCGGTTCCACCAGGCCCGGCACCTGAGACGCCTCTACCGCCACGATGGCAAGGTCTGTCCCTTCCGGTAATTCTTTTGGGGACCGGACCGCTGAGTATGGAGGAACCCCCTCTCCTCGGGGGTTCACAACGGTCACGGCCCCCTCATAGCCCTGGACTTGAAGGCTATGGACAATTTGACCGCCTAGGTTTCCCGGTTTGGGTGACGCTCCGATAACAGCAACCGAGCGGGGCGAAAAAAAAACCTCCACATTTCCCTTGGCTCGGATTTCCGGTTTGTCCTCCCGCAGAGGGGCTTTGACTGTCCGCGTTTCACTCATGAATAATGCTCCCAGTAATGATCCACCCCATCCTGAATCTTCTGAATGATTTCATCCTGCCGTTTCGGCACAAACAAGTGACGAAACCTCTTCTGGCGCTCCAGGTATTTTTCAACGGGAATCCGTTTTCTCGGGACTCGGGTATGGACCACCTGCCCGTCAACATACTCCTTGAGAGGGAAGATACCGGTATCCACGGCCAGCTTGGCGATCACATGGGTGTCTCTGGGATCGAATCCCCAGCCGGGGGGGCACGGCGACAGGCAGATGAACAGCCGCGGACCCTTCAGGATTTTGGCTTTTGCAAATTTGTTGGACAGGTCGATGGGTTCTCGTGGAGACACCGTCGCGATGTAGGGAGGATTCTGCGATTTCCAGATTTCAAACAAATCTTTTTTCCGCATCTCCGCTCCTGCCGGGTGGTCTTTGGTCACCGGCGTGGTCTGGGTCCTGCTCCCGTACGGAGAGGCCCCGGAAAGTTGAAATCCCGTGTTGCCGTATGCCTCGTTGTCGTAGCAGAAATAGATGAAATCCAGGTTGCGGTGAATCGCCGCGGAGGTCGGGCTCAACCCCATATCAGCAGACGATCCATCCCCAGCGACGACCATCACCTGAAAATCGTCTTCCTCCGTCAATTCGCCCTGATCCCGCTGAATGTCCAAAGCATCACGAACCCCCTGCGCCGCCGGAACCGGCGCCCCCATGGTGGTGTACAACCAAGAACCCCTGAAAGGGGTGAATGGATACACCGACAGGAGCGTGAAGCATCCCGCCGCATTGGAGATGAAGACATTTTCGCCCAACTCTTTGAGCGCCAGACGAAGACCCTCCAGACCACCGCAACCCGCGCACAGCGCGGACCCTGGAGCGATCTCCTCTCGAGGGTGCAAGTCTGTCACTTTTTTGTAGTGCGAGGGTATTTGAATCATGATTTTAGTCCTCCCTTATACCAGGGCAATTTTTTGAAGTTGCTGGAATTGGCTCCAATCCCCTTCGTCGAAAAGGTAAAGCGGCCTTTTCGATTCCGAATCGTTCAGTCTTTCCACAATAGACAGAAAATCATCTTCTTTGATATCCTTCCCACCCAATCCTCCGACAACGGAGAGGATTTTTTTCGGACGGTCTTTCTTGTCATACATCGCGGTTACGATTTCCGGATAGATGATACCACCCATACCCGGTGCGAGATTCTGGTCGATCACCGCGACCTTTTGGCAACCGGCAAGGGCATTGGCAATGGCCTCTCCCGGGAAGGGTCTGAACATGCTGAGTTTCAAAAGCCCCGCCTTGATTCCCTGCTTGCGAAGTTTCAACACAGCGGATTTCCCCTTGGTGGCGAAGGAATTGCTCATCACAAAAACCACCTCTGCGTCGTCCACGTGGAAACGCTCCACCGGTTCATAAGTACGCCCGAACCGTTCGGCAAATTCCCGAGCCGTTTCGTTGAAAACCGTTTCCGCCTGTCGGGCCGCCAAATCCTGCTGAATCCGGAAATAGGTGTAGGTGCCCCCGCCAAAAACTGCCGAGGCCCGGGCCATCGGCTGGGACGCTCGAAAGACCGGTTGCACCGGTTTGAAAGGCGGCAGAAATTCCAACGCCGCCTTCTCATCAGGAATCATGACCGGCTCCCGGCTGAAGGACAGGACAAACCCGTCCAGATTCACCAGAACAGGAATGGAGACCAAAGGATGTTCGGCGATCTTGTATCCCATCAGCACGAAATCCAAAACTTCCTGACAGGTTTCCGCGTGCAGTTGAATGAGTCCGCAATCGCGGGTGGCCATCACGTCGTTGTGGTCGGGCTCCAAGGTGATCGGAGTAGCCAGCGCCCGGGACACATTGACCATCACAAACGGCACCCGCCATCCCGCAACCGTGTAGATGCTCTCCAACCCGTGCAGAATTCCCTGGCTGGAGGATGCAGTGAACACGCGAACTCCCGTCGCCGCCGCCGCTCCGGCGGCCATGAACATGGAATGTTCGGAATCCATATTGGTGAACTTGCCCTGCAGGGTGCCATCGGCGAACCATTGCGACAAGGTTTCCACAATTTCCGTCTGAGGGGTGATGGGAAACGCGGGAACGTACTCAATCCCCGCCAGCCTCGCTCCCCAGGCGGCCGCTTTGTTGCCCGTCAGCATTCGTTTTTTATTGAGGTTCGAGTTCATAATCCATCTCCCACAGTGTTTTAATCGAGTGTTTGGGGCATTCCTGAGCGCAAATCATACACCCTTTACAATGGTCGTAATCGATGACCGGTTTTCCTTCCGGGTCCATTTCAATGACGCCCTCCGGACAACGGGCATAACAAATCATACAGTTGTTGCAGTCTTCGTAATCGATTTCCGGTCGATGAATGCGCCAGTTTCCCGTCTTCCGCTGGACCATGTTTCTGGTAGCGGTTATGATGGGAGCTGCATCCTGTACTTCTTTTTGCTCCAGAACCATCAACTTGCTGGGGGACAAGGCGCTCTCTTCACGTTCCTTAATAGTTACGGGATTAAGCGCGCCAAACACTTCCCGAACCAAGTCAAGATTGCTCTGAAGCGGTTGGCCGGCGATGCCCATGACATCCAGTTCGATTTCCACCGATTCCAGCAGATCTTCGAGAGAGATCCGTCCGGTCAATCGAGCACCGGCCGCCCCCAGCGCGGTGCTCCGCACCATACCATCATTGAGATACTGCAGACAGAGCTTGGTGAGCCCGCACGTAACCGGCAGAGAGGGAAGATTAAAACTTCCCTTCAGAATCTGAGGATCTTTCTCGGAGTTGATGAACAGTACCGTCTGTTCATCAGAACCGCATATCGGTGCGGCCTGGGGATCTTCCAGAAGAGTTTCGTCTCCGATCAATAGTAAGTCGGGAAGGGATATTGGCCCGCGTTCGAGGATGGTCTTTTGACTGACACGTGTGAACGCAACAATAGGGGCTCCCCTGCGCTCGGCTCCGTACAGGGGGAAATCCTGGGACTGATATCCGCTCAGAAACGCGGCAGTTCCCATAATCTGGCTGGCGGTTTTGATACCCTGGCCTCCACGGCCATGTGATCTCACCCTTAACATGATGAACCCTCCTTTCAGCCCCTGTCCCATACCAGACAGAACTTCAAGACAGGAGGGAACTTCTACTCGGTACTGCTTTTAAAACCCTTGAATACAAAATAAGTTGATAATGGTTTCTCTACTAATAAAGATAAGATAAAATTGAGAATATTCCATTAAATGTGGTCGTGGAAACGCCGGATTCCAATGAGGAATTCATTTTAAACCATAACGATTGGGTGGCGTAGGTTACTCCAATTCGTCAGAATCGGTCGCATCGGGATCAACCGGTTTAGGGCCAATGGGAACCATTCCTATCGCCGAGTTGTTCAAAAACCTGGCCGAGGATTGATCCCCTCCACGGAGAAGCTCTAGCATTGGACACTCTATCTTTCCAAGTGATATAACTGTTAATAAGTCATTTCTCATTTTTTCCGGGCACTGAATTGACTCAGCGAATTATTGTGAATACCCCTTATTAATCCGGTCTACTATGAAGCCTTCCCATTCCTGGCATACGCTTTCGATCGAACAGGTGTTGGAACAGTTGCACGCTACAAGTTCGGGATTGTCGACTGAGGAAGCCGGCAGACGGTTGGAGGAGTACGGGTCTAACGAGCTGGCATCCGCTGACGGTATTTCTCCCTGGGAAGTTCTCGGTAACCAATTCAAAAATTTGCTGATCGTCATACTACTCATCGCGACTGCTATCTCAGCGTTTCTGGGGCACGCTATTGAGTCCATAGCGATCGCAGTGATTGTCCTGTTCGCGATAGTGCTGGGATTCATCCAGGAATATCGCGCGGAGCGGGCCATCGAAGCGCTCAAGAAAATGGCCGCGCCCTTTGCCACCGTGTTACGTGATGGTGATGAAGTGAGGATACCCGCGCGCGATCTGGTCCCAGGCGATGTCATTAGGCTGGGCGTTGGCGACAAGGTGCCGGCCGACGCCCGGATGGTGGAGGTGATGAATCTGAAGGCGGACGAATCCTCTCTCACCGGCGAATCGGTATCGGTCGAAAAACAATCCGCCCCGCTGGCCGATGAAACTCTTCCATTAGGCGACCGCAATAACATGGTGTACTCCGGAACCGTGGCGACCTACGGCCGGGGCAAGGCGGTGGTTACTGCCACCGGGATGTTCACCGAATTCGGCAAGATCACCGGCATGCTGAAAACGGTGCGCAAGACCAAGACCCCTCTTCAGGAGAACCTGGATCGAGTCGGGAAGATTCTGGCGATCGCTGCGGGGGTGGTGATCGTGCTGATTGTCTTCTTCGGCCTCTTCCGGGGAGAGCCGCTGTTGGAGATGTTCTTGTTCGGAATAGCGTTGGCGGTGGCGGTGGTCCCGGAAGCTCTTCCCGCCGTGGTGACCATCTCGCTGGCCATCGGCGTCCAGCGGATGGTCCAACGCAATGCGCTGATGCGGCACTTGCCCATCGTCGAGACACTGGGCAGTACCTCGATAATTTGCTCGGACAAAACCGGCACCCTGACCCGGGACGAGATGACCGTCCGCCGGATTTGGACCGGGGGACGCCGGATCGATGTCACCGGCACGGGTTACGAACCCAAAGGAACCTTTAGCGCCGGGCAGGAGCAGAACGAAATATTTCATCCGTTGGTGGAGTTTTTGCGCGGGGCCACGCTGGCCTCCGACGCGCGGCTGGTCGAAGCCGACGGTGAGTGGGATATCAAGGGCGATCCCACCGAAGGCGCCCTCGTGGTCGCCGCGGCCAAGGCCGGCCTCAACAAGGACACGCTGGGACGAGAATGGCCGCGTATCAACGAGATTCCTTTTACCTCCGAGCGAAAGCGCATGACGACACTCCATCAGGGGCCGGACGGATGGGTTGCGTATTCAAAAGGCGCGCCGGAAGTCATTTTGGCTTCGTGCGCACGGCAGAGAACGGAGCAGGGGGATAGTACTTTGGATGAAGAAGCGGTTCGAATTATTTTGGATGCGGCAAAAGAGATGACTACGGAGGCGCTTCGCGTTTTGGCGGTGGCTTATAAATCCACCGCGTCGATGGGTGATGCGGAAAGCGAAATGGTATTTCTCGGTTTGGCGGGCATGATCGATCCGCCTCGGCCCGAAGCCGCGGAAGCCATCAAAACCTGTACGGCCGCCGGTATCCGGCCGGTCATGATCACCGGAGATCACCCGGGCACTGGGCAGGCTGTAGCGCGCGAACTGGGCCTTCTGAAAACCGGCCACGTGGTGACCGGCGCTGAGCTGGAAGCCATGTCGGACGCCGAATTTGAACAAAAGGTGGAAACCATCGAGGTCTACGCCCGGGTGTCTCCCGAACACAAACTTCGCGTTGTTACCGCCCTGCAGAAAAAAGGCCATGTGGTGGCGATGACGGGGGACGGGGTGAACGACGCACCCGCATTGAAAAAAGCCGATGTGGGTATCGCTATGGGGATTACGGGAACAGATGTCAGCCGTGAAGCGGCCGACATGATCCTGACAGATGACAACTTCGCTTCCATCGTCGGGGCGGTCGAAGAGGGGCGCGGTATCTTCGGCAATGTAAAAAAATTTTTAATGTATCTGCTTTCGGCAAATACCGGTGAGATCGGCCTCATCGCCGGAGCCGCTTTAGCCGGTTTGCCCCTGCCGTTGACGGCGGTCCAAATTCTTTACGTGAACCTGGCGACCGACGGCTTGCCGGCGTTGGCGTTGTCTGTCGATCCGCCGGAACCGGACCTGATGAGCCATCCACCCCGGAATGCGCAAAAAGGAATTTTCACCCGTCCCGTCGTTTTTCTGATGCTGGTCGGCGGCGCCTGGTCCACGCTGGTCAACCTGTGTCTGTTTACTTGGGCTCTGGAGTCCGAACGCAGTGTCGAGCAGGCGATGACACTGACCTTTTTATGCCTCATCTTTATAGAATTGTTAAAGGCCTATAATTTTCGCTCTGATCAATACTCCGTGTTTCATAAGCCGTTTGTGAACAAATGGCTGAACCTGGCGATCGTTTGGGAGTTAATGCTGTTGAGTCTGATCGTTTATATACCCGCTCTCCATCGTCCTTTCGGCACGTACAGTTTGGGTGCGGAAGATTGGGCTCTGGTTGCCGGATTGGCGCTTACGATTTTTCCCATACTCGAAATAGGCAAGTGGATGGTCCGGCGCGGCTGGCTCGGCCCGGCGTCCTGATGTGTTTTCGATCCTCCCGCCTTCCATCCCTACGGTTGTTTGAAATCATACCCGGACCCAGAATTAAACGGTTTTTCAGGAAAATTTGCCCTACCATAACCTCCCGCGCCGTCCATGACCACCGAAAAAATGTTCCCGGACCTCGCGCGCGTCCTGATTGAAGGAATAAAACGGACCTTCCAACGTTCTTTATTGACAGGGGATAAGGTTGGAAAAGGATTTCAAGGAGGAATCTGCCATGCAAACCTATTTGATTATGGGAAAATTTACCGAAAAGGGCATCACGAATATCAAACAGACTACTGAGCGGGCGGACAAGTTCAAGGAAATCGCCGCCAAATTCGGCATCAAAGTCCTCCAGATATACTGGCTCATCGGGAAATACGATGTGGTCAATATCGTGGAAGCGCCGGATGATCAGGCCGTGGAGGCCTTGCTAGTTCGT
>JAUVMD010000193.1 GCA_030600405.1 Nitrospirota bacterium | reverse complement strand
TGCGCTTTAATAAAGATTTTCCGAATACTGGGAAGGAACCGAGAACATATTGGAAGGACTATCATAAAATGTCTCGTTGCCATTAATCCCGTCCTCATTCAAGACTTTATACATCAAATCCCAGGTGCCGTCTTCGTTTACGTCAATTGCGTAAAACAAAGCTTTCTTGGAAATCACGTATATCTTATTGGCCGGTCCATAATTGACATAGAAAACCGGTGCGCCTTTGTATAAACCAGGCAATTGTTTCAGAGGTTCGCTGGTCAAATAGGTTTTTATAACGAAATGGACGGTGTGGTAATCGGCCCGGCCGTTGTGGTCGAGGTCGAAGCTAATATAGAGTAATCCATTACCGTTTAAGTTCCAGTCGATTTTGTTTTCCAGCGGGGGATCGACGAGAGGAAGATTAGGGAATCCCATTCCCAGACTCGGGATAAGTAACAGAACCACCAGTAAAGTGACTTTGGTTGCTAGGTGTTTCATGACGAACACCTCCTCTTTTTTGCGGCATTTAGTTTAAAGAGGTTTGCCGCTTATCCGGACTCGCTGTTTCCCAGCCCCCCGGTCCGATTAAATTGAGAATTCAGTCTCATCTATGCTGAACTCAAGTTTACCTCTCGACCTAATACGTGCAATTCCTGTGCTATTTAAAACCTCTCGCAACAATTAAAGAAGAAATCATTGATAAAATGGGACTTATGGCACTACCGTTATATGGTCCGTTTGCGAAATGTGCCAATTTTGGGTCATTTATGCCAATACTTGTCCATTTTTTGGACAGAGTTACATAGAAAACTCCACTGTAATAATGGTTTTGGGAGGTTAGAGGATAGGGATATTGGAGGGCTTTTTGAATCGTGTCATAGATTGTGTCAGGCTGTTGATTAAAGTCTGAGGTTTTATGTTTGGCCGCCGAATATCTTTTCATCCAGCGTAGATTTGAAATATTTAAAAATCGATTGACTACCCGGCAGTTTCCAGTATGCTCGGGAAAAATTCAAAATTTTCCGGCAAAGGGAAGACGGTGTGAAACCGTCGCGGACCCGCCGCTGGTGATTATATGTTTATGTCGCACCGTTCCCAGGAGCCAGCCCATGAGGGGCTCTTCGGTCAAGTCAAACAGGGGGCATTATTCGATTTTGGACTGCGGTTGGGAGAGGGAACCGGCGCCGTCATCTGCATGAGCCTTTTGGAGGCAGCGGCAAAAATTTACTCGGAGATGGCCACTTTTAAAAATGCTGGAGTCTCACATAAAGGTAACGGCGAAGGATGAATGGAAGAACTCTTACGTATGGCTATGATATTGGCAGAGAGACGGTAAAGGAAGTTCCTTTTCCGTATTGGGAGTCCACTTCGACGATTCCCCCGTGAGATTGAACGATGCTCTGGGTGACCCAAAGTCCCAGACCGGTTCCCTCCGCCTTGGAATTAGTGGTAAAAAAGGGTTCGAAGATATCTTTTCGGATTTCTTCAGTCATTCCGATTCCATTATCCTTAACCGTGAAATATAAATGTGAGTCCTGATGGTGAGTGCTCAAGCTGATTTCTCCGCCGGTTTCAGGAAGGGCTTCCATCGCATTTTGAAACAGATTCAGGGCTACTTGCTTGATTTGGTCCGGAAACGCTGACACTTCCGGAAGAACGTCGCTGTAATAGGTTTTGAGGCAGATGTTTCGGTCTGATAATTCCTTCTGAGCCAATAAAACAACTTCCCCCAGGACTCGATTGATCTGTACCGGTTCTTTATTCTCCCGGGTGGGACTGAAGAAATTGTTGAGCCGGCGAGTCAGTTTGGCGATCCGGTCAGTTTCACTGATGGCCATATCTATAAAACATTCATCCGCTTCCTTCAGCGGAACACACATTTTAGTTCGCTCCAGAACGTTGCGGATACCAAAGAGGGGATTGTTAATTTCATGGGCAATCGAGGCGAAAAGTTTTCCGATAGAAGACAACTTTTCCGCGTGCAACAATTGAGCTTGATAGGTTTTCAGTTTTTCTTCGGCTTGCTTTCTCTCCGTTATGTCTTGAACGATCCCTCTTAATTTCTGTGGTTTTCCCTGTTGGTTAAAAAAGGTTTTGCATTCTTGCTGGACTGTTCGAATGGATCCATCGGGCAATACGATTCGATGATCCATGCTGTAGGTCTTATTGTTTTTCAGAATATTTTTGTTGGTACTATCGACGAATTCGCGGTCTTCCGGATGAACCGTATTTAAAAACGCCTGGTAGGAAGCGTTGAACTCATTTTTTGGAAGGCCGAAAATCCGATAGACTTCATCGGACCACCATAATTCGTCTATTTCAATATCGTAAACCCAGCTCCCCAACTGCGCTATTTTCTGAGCCAGCGCCATATCCCATTCACTTTGAATGAGTTCCTTTTCAACCAGTATTTGCTGGGTGATATCTCTTCCGGACAATAGAATCCCCTTGTTCGAACCCTCAGTGTCCTTTAAAACGAGGCCTTCCCATTCGATGAGGTGTTCTTCCTCTTTTTTGTTGATGATGGGGATGACGATATAACCGATAGAGTCTTCCTCTCCGGAAAATAATTTTTGGAGAGACTTCAGGGCACTCTTCCGCAGGGAAGGGGTAACAAAACGCTCGAACCAGTTTTCTCCGATTATTTTTTTTTGAGAATACCCTAAAGCTTGGCAACCGGCTTTGTTGATGGTTTGGATTTTATGATCTTTCCCCAGGCTGACAATAATATCGCTGGATAGATGAATAATGTTTTCAATATTGATACCTGTGAAATCCCGGGTGATTACTTTCAGGGGAGAAATGATCTGCGAGGTTGTTTCAGCCGTTGTTTTACTTTTTCTTGTCGGTTGCGAGGAATTATTTTTGGACGGGGAATGAGTGGCGATGCCACGTTTGGATGGTTTTTGTCTTTGGGGAGCAGGCTTTTTCATAGAGGTGAAAACAGGTTTTGCCAAAAGGGTTGAAGCGGGGCATTTGATCTCCGCTCAAGCCCCTGATTATAAGAATTTTATGGCTTTTTATTATTATGCCCCTCTTATCTCCATCCGACAATATTTTTTAACGAATTGGCGACTCCCTAAGGTGAATACCCCTCATTTTTAATAAAAAACTGAATCCCAGGATTGCTATAAATTTAATGTCGAAGCCATCCTCGGGGTTGAACCTGTGGGCAAATCATAAATAAAGGAAAGGCCAATCCACCCAGCTGACCAGGATACCCATGGACGTCCCTGCCACAATTGTTTTCTTAGGGAATCCTGCAATTGGATAGCACAGGCGGCGGGGATGATCAGCAGAGTAAATATGAGGAAGATACCCGCAGCTTGAATCCACGCCACAACCGTCAGCCCCAACGTCAGATGAATATGGAATGTGTCTTTGGGAGGAGATAGAGGAAAGGGAGCCCCCTCCCTAAAGGAGAGGGGGTATCCCAGGGGGAGGCGAAGATCCGCCCTTGGCCAGGGGCTTCAGAAGAGGAGGTAAATAGATCTAATTTTCAGAAAAATTAATATCGTCCAGTTCCCATCCCAATTTCTCTCGATCTTTTTTTGAGAGTCCTTGGACACTGATTTGTATATTTTTGCGGGCCGGGTCGAAAATTTTGCTCCAGTAATTTCGACTCAGAGACTGAGAGGAAACTTCCCTTTTCAGTTTGCCACTTTTATTGAATATGCGTACTGGATAAAACATAATGCCTCCGTTCTTATCCCGACAGGGGGGCGGGGAACAACTTGATTCATGGTTTATAAAAGTGACTGCCTGAACTTGAGAAATTCTACTTCACGTATCAGGGTTATCCAGCCTGAATTGGAATTAGTATAGAAGGGCAGAATTAACGGAAAATTAAATGAAGATTAAAAAATTTTAATCATTTAGGGCAAAATTTTTGAACCGCAAATCACAAATATCGTATTATTTGCTAAAATTGAGGGAGGCTGTCCAACTCAGAGGGTTCAAATGATTTGAGGGGTCCTTTAGCGTGGATTTTTTGGATCAGAGGGCCATTTTTTAACAACCCAGCGGGGATTTTTGAATCTAATTTGTTTAAAGTTGGGAGATCTCGTGGATAGAATATCTAAGAAAGACCAGCCAAATATCTCATCTTACAAAGATAGCCTGGTCCAACCCTTGAAATTAAAAGAATCTCTCAGGATTCGCGATGGTATGGGAGTTCATGATGCACGCCCGGTTCGATGGCCCCAGTTCAAGGCTACCCGGTTAACGCTTCCTGATTTAGGTTGCTTTTGGTTCAGCAATAACTAGATCGATT
>JAUVMD010000224.1 GCA_030600405.1 Nitrospirota bacterium | reverse complement strand
CCGCCTGCGTTGCGCCATTCCGCTTTCGCGTAGATCTCAACGTTGGGATACCGCTTGCTGATGTTTTCAAGGTGGATCAAGGGGGTATTACCGATTTTTTTCAAAATCGATTGATCCACAATTACCGGACAGGCCGGCGCCAGATTTTTTTGATTGATGTGACCCATATTAAATTAAGACATCACCCCACAATTTTAAATATACTCAAAAGGGGTTCGTCATTGGTCTTATAATTATAAACGAATGTGGAAACGGTTTATCAAGCCGTTCCGCAAAACTCTTCGTAATCAATTAACTCTTTGATGGTCGGGTTATCCCCACATACCGGGCAATTGACATCCCGCTTAAGTTTCAATTTGCGGAATTCCGTATTCAGCGCGTCGTAGATAAGCAGTTTGCCTGCCAACGAATCGCCGATGCCCAGTACAAGTTTCAACGTTTCCACCGCCTGAATGTTGCCGATGATTCCCGCCAACACTCCCAGCACGCCGCCTTCCTGACAATTCGGTACCAATCCCGGCGGTGGCGGTTCCGGGTACAAACAGCGATAACAGGGGCCGTTCTTTGGATCAAATACCGTGGCCTGTCCTTCGAACCGGAAAATACTGCCGTGAATGTTGATTTTATTCATCAACACGCAGGCGTCATTGATCAGAAATCGGGTCGCGAAATTATCCGAACCGTCGACGATGTAGTCGTATCCTTCAAACAACTCCTTAATATTTTGCGAGCTGATCCGCTCGTTGTAGGTGGTGACGTTGACATCCGGGTTCAGCGCGGCGATGGTCTTCTTGGCCGACTCGGTTTTGAGCATTCCAATCCGTTCGGTGGAGTGGATGATCTGCCTCTGCAGGTTGCTGAGGTCGACCGTGTCGAAATCCACAATGCCGAGGTGGCCGATTCCAGCGGCGGCGAGGTAATACGCCGCAGGCGAACCCAGGCCGCCGGCACCGATCATCAATACACGCGCGTCCAGCATTTTGCGCTGGCCCACCCCGCCCACTTCCGGCAGGATGATGTGGCGACTGTACCGCTCAATCTGCTCGTCGGTAAAATCGGTCATTAAACAGCTCCACCGGCGATGGCGGGGATGATGGATATCTCGTCGCCATCCTTGATCTTGGTATTTTCACCATCCAGAAACCGAATGTCCTCTTCGTTGAGATAGATGTTGATGAACCGCCTCGGGGTTCCATTTTCTTCGCAGATTCGTTCTTTGATGCCTGCGAACTGGCTTTCCAGGTTGTTTAATATATCGGCAATCGTCCCGCCTTCCGCCGTCACCTCCGCCTGATTGCTGGTCAATTTCATCAGAGGCGTGGGGACTCTTACTTTTACTGGCATGTTGCTTTCTCCTTTAAACCGTTAAATTGTTTGCAAATTCTTCTTCAAAACTTTGTATGTTGCATTGAATGACCGCCGGTGGAGTGTAATGACCGGTCAACGCTTCCTGCGTTTTAAGCCCGTTGCCGGTGATGCAGATGACCGTGGTTTCGTCCGGCTTGATACGGCCCTGCTTGATCAGTTTTTGTGTGACGCCCAGGGTCACGCCGCCCGCCGTTTCGGTGAAGATGCCCTCGGTCTCTGCCAGCAATTTCATGGCTTCCACCACTTCTTCGTCCGGAATATCCTCGCCCCAGCCACCGCTTTCGTTGGCGGTTTTGATGCCGTAATAACCATCCGCCGGGTTACCGATGGCAATCGATTTGGCGATGGTGTTGGGTTTCACTGGTTTGATGGTATCCGAACCATTTTTGATCGCCGTGGTTACCGGCGAACATCCCGTGGCCTGCGCCGCGAATATTTTGGTGTTCACCTTGTCGATCAGTCCCAACATCTCAAATTCATGAAAGGCTTTGTAGATTTTGGTGATGAGCGAACTGCCCGCCACCGGGACCACCACGTTGTCGGGTGTTTTCCAGCCCAGCTGTTCGGCAATTTCGTATCCGTATGTTTTGGAACCGTCACCGTAGTAGGGGCGGATGTTGATGTTGACGAAGGCCCAATCATGATTGGCACCGATCTCACTACACAGGCGGTTGACGTCGTCGTAACTGCCGTGCACGGCAATCAATTGCGCCCCATAAATCTGCGTACCGAGAATCTTGCCGGCCTCCAGCCCGTCGGGAATAATGATACAGCTTTTGAGTCCCGCTTCCGCTGCGTGCGCGGCCACCGAGTTGGCCAGGTTGCCGGTGGAGGCGCATGACACGGTATCGAATCCGAACTCGAGCGCCTTGGAAACGGCCACCGCCACCACCCGGTCCTTGAACGAAAATGTCGGGTGATTGACCGAATCGTTTTTAAGGTACAGGTTCTTCAGACCCAGTGCCTTGCCCAGGTTCTTGGCGCGCACCAAGGGGGTGAATCCCGTGTGGAGGCCCACCTTGGGTTCCTCGTCAATCGGCATAAACTCTTTATAACGCCACATGGAGGGCGGGCCGTCCTGAATGCTTTTCCGGCTGACCACTTTGCCGATGCCGGCGTAATCGTAATTCACCTCCAGCGGTCCGAAGCAGTACTCGCACACGTGGATCGGTAGTTTTTCGTAATCTTTGCCGCATTCCTTACAGCGTAAGCCTTTGACAAATCCCATAACTTCCCTGTGTTAAAAATATTGATGAAAACTGAAATACCGCTCACCGGTATCCGGAAGAATAACGACCACGTTTTTCCCCGATCCCAGATCCTGCGCCGCCTGATGGGCGGCACACACCGCCGCACCGGAGGAGATGCCCACCAGCAAACCTTCTTCCTTGGCTAGCCGCTGGGAATATTGAAACGCGTCTTCGTCGGATACCGGCCGTATTTCGTCGACTATCGACATGTTCAAAACTTTCGGTTGAAATCCGGCACCGATGCCTTGTATTTTATGCGGTCCGGGCGCCATCCCCGAAAGCACCGCAGAAGTTGCCGGCTCCACGCCGATGATTTTGGTGTGACCGAAATGTTCTTTTAATACTTCGCCGGTGCCGGTAATCGTCCCGCCGGTGCCGATCCCCGCGACAAACGCGTCGACTGTATCGCCCTCCATCGCCGAGATGATCTCCGGTCCTGTCGTCTGCCGATGGATTTCCGGATTGGCCGGGTTGTTGAACTGTTGCGGCATATAGTACTCCGGATTCGCCGCGACCAATTCTTCCGCCCGCTCAATGGTGCCCTGCATGCCGAACTCGGCCCGGCTGAGATCGACAACGGCGCCGTAACTTTCCAGCAGTACGCGGCGCTCCATGCTCATGTTCTCGGACATCACCAGGATAACCTTGTATCCCTTGAACGCTCCCACCAGGGCGAGACCGATTCCGGTGTTGCCGCTGGTCGGCTCGATAATGGTCGCGCCGGGTTTGAGCAGTCCTTTGCTTTCGGCGTCCTCAATCATCGCCAAAGCAATCCGGTCCTTGACACTGCCGCCGGGGTTGGCCGACTCCAGCTTGGCATAGATATTTGCCCCATTGGAGGGCACCACGCGGTTCAACTTGACCAGCGGGGTACCGCCGATGAGGTCCAGACTGTTTTCTGATTTTAACCTGAATTTTTCCAGCATAAAACGGCCGAAACACCTCGAAAATGAACGATTTAGGTAAACCCCAAATTATACGGGAACCGGGTGCGAAGTCAATAATCTACCCATTCTTAATCCATGGATTTTCCACTTTCGGGGTGAAAGGCAGTGACTTTGGAGCAATTATATCACGCCCGACGACCCTCACAAAGGTCTAGAACCCCTTAATTTTAAAAAAGTTAGGAGATTTTTTTCGAGGGAACTGTATCCCCTCTCTTTAGTAGGGGGGACCTTTGCACACCAGTATCACCCTTG
>JAUVMD010000112.1 GCA_030600405.1 Nitrospirota bacterium | reverse complement strand
TCCGGTGAAGGCGTTGGCGTTGCCGCTGTTCGCGATAATGGCGCGAATGGCCTTGGATGCCTTGAGCGCTTTCTGGCTGATCGGCACCGTCGGCGACACCATCTGATTTTGCGTGAACATCCCCGCCGCCGTCGCCGGCACCTCGGAAACGATCAGGGCAAGGTCCTTGATACCCTTCTTCTTGAGACCGCACGCCATGCCTCCGGCCACAAAACCGGGGACTTTAAAATTTTTCAACTCTTTCAATTTCATCTTCGATTATGGAAACAGGGGAGGGGCATCGAGTCCCGTGGCCTCGTCGATCC
Organism: Nitrospirota bacterium; assembly: GCA_030600405.1. Classification (GTDB taxonomy): domain Bacteria; phylum Nitrospinota; class Nitrospinia; order Nitrospinales; family Nitrospinaceae; genus SZUA-226. Next base: position 5,242 of record JAUVMD010000112.1, on the reverse strand, counting down.
CTAGCATAAGGTTCATATTTTGGATCGCCTGACTGGAGGCGCCCTTCATCAAATTATCGATCGCGCTGGTGACGATGGCGCGCTGGTTGCGCGTGTCCACTTGCACGCCGATATCGCAGAAATTCGATCCGGCGACATGCGCGGTGTTGGCATACTGTCCCGCCTCCAGCACCCGTACGAACCGCTCGCTCTTATAAAATTTTGCAAAATGATCGTGCAACCCTTGGCGGTCCATCGCCTTTTTCAATGGGATATAAACGGTGGTGAGGAGGCCGCGCGTCATCGGCATCAGATGCGGCGAAAAGGATACGGTGATGTTCTGTTCCGCCAGACCGCTCAACTCCTGCTCGATCTCCGGCGTGTGGCGATGTTCGCCCAGCCCGTATGCGGCGACCGATTCGTTGGCTTCGCAAAACTGCGTCGTCTGGTTGAGCTTGCGCCCGGCTCCCGACACACCGGATTTGGAATCGATGATGATCGATTCCCCGTCCGCCCAGTCCTGTTGCAGGAACGGAGCCAGCGCCAGTATTGCACCCGTCGGGTAGCAACCGGGATTGGCAACCAGTTGGGCTTTTTTAATTTCCTTCCGGTGCAACTCCGGCAATCCGTAAACAGCCTGACTCAACAATTCCGGATTGAGGTGCGGCGTCTGGTACCACTGGCCGTACACCTCAGCCTCATGCAGGCGGTAGTCGGCGCTGAGGTCGATGATCTTGCATCCGGCCTTCAACAACTCCGGCACATGTTTCATGGAAGTGGTATGCGGCAGTGCGAGGAACAACACGTCGCATCCTTTCGCCACTTCCGGTGACAGTTTGATGAGCGTCTGATCGACCCAACCCTTCAACGAAGGCGCGACCTCGGCAATATTTTTCCCGGCATGCGACTCGGCGGTGAGGGTGTTGATCTCCACCTCCGGATGTTTCACCAGAAGGCGGAGCAGTTCGATACCCGTGTAGCCGGTCGCGCCGGCAATACTGACTTTAGCCATAACGGCTCCTTATGGTTGACTCCGCTAAATCGGAGTCACACGTTCCGGCAAACGGTAAACGTCTGCCAAAATCGTTAACGGAAATTAATTATACAGGGAAGCGGGCCACGCCCGCAGGAGATATTTAAAAACTTTTAGATGCGAAAGGTACGGAAGAAACAATCCGTAACGCCCCAGCCATATTCCCTCCAGGCGGTAGCCTGGTTAACGTTTGGAGAACTGGAAACGTTTACGGGCCCCGGCGCGTCCGTATTTTTTACGTTCGACTTCGCGGGGATCGCGGGTGAGGAATCCGGCTTTTTTCAAAGGAGGTCTGAGTTCGGGATTGGATACGATCAGGGCTCTGGAAATACCCAACCGGAGTGCTCCGGCCTGGCCGGATAATCCGCCACCCAAAACGGTGGCTTTGATATCGAGGGTTTTAAGAGTTTCAGTGAGGACCAGTGGCTGGTGCACAACCATATCGGCGGTTTTTCTACCAAAGTAAGCGCTTAGATTTTTGTTGTTTACGGTGATATTGCCTTCGCCAGCCTGAATCCAGACTTTGGCGATGGCTTCTTTCCTTCTGCCGGTTGCGTAATATATATCTTCCACTGATTAAACTCCATGCCGGGGATACCCGGTCCTATTTAATGAGTACTTAAACGGAAACCGTTTCCGGTTTTTGTCCGCTATGAGGGTGCTCTGCGTTATCGTAAATCCGGTAATTATTTCTCAGCGTCCGACCCAACCGCGTCTTTGGCAACATGCCGTTGATCGCTTTCTTGAGCAGTTCGCGCGGATTCTTTTCCATAATCTGCTTCGCGCTGAGGGATCGTAGATGCCCGATGTAGCCGGTATGATGATGATAAATTTTATTGCCCCATTTATTCCCGGTAAGTTTCACCTGAGCGGCATTGATGATAATGACATTGTCGCCAGTATCCACATGCGGGGTGTAAATGGGTTTGGTCTTGCCGCGGACAATCGCCGCCACCTTGCTGGCGACCCGGCCCAGAGACTGGTCGGCCGCATCAATCACGACCCATGCTTTGACGACATCCTGCGTCTTGGCTGAAAACGTTTTCATAGTAAAATCAAATGATTATGTGCGGGTTAAAACCAAACATAATAAGAAATTATGGCCGGTCTGTCAACTGGGAAAGCGACCCCCTTATGACTATTTGTAAATTTCCGTTTCTTGATTATAATAGAGAAGGCCGCTGATATTTTTACCCTCTATCAGGACCGTCACCCCGTCCCAGGATATCCCGGGCCGGGGCCACAGCCATGCACTTTGTTTTTCCAGGTGATTCATGCCCGAGCAGAAACCCGAAACCATTGAAAAACCAGCACCATTCCTGGGTTACCCGGTACCCAAAGTCAAGATGGGGACACCCCTGGATACGGCGATTGACCGGACGAAGGATTACCTGTGCTCTCTCCAGCACCCGGATGGGTACTGGATAGCCGAACTGGAATCCAACACCACCATGATCGCGGAATATGTGTTTTTCATGCATTTTATGGCGATCTGGAGCCCGGAGCGGGTGGAGAAGTGCAAGAATACCCTACTGAAAACTCAGCAATCGGACGGCGGATGGCCCCTGTATTACGGGGAGGCCAGCGATATCAGCACTACCGTGGAATCCTACGTGGCCCTCCGCATGGCGGGGATGGACCGCAACGCGCCGGAGATGGTCCGCGCCCTCAAATGCATCTTCACCCAGGGCGGGGTGCGCAAGGCCCGGGTCTTCACCAAAATATTTCTGGCCATGCTGGGGCAAAGTTCGTGGGACGACTTGCCCGCCATGCCGGTTGAAATCATCCTGCTCCCGAAAAGTTTCTATTTCAATATTTACGAGATGTCGAGCTGGTCGCGCGGTACCGTGGTGCCGCTGACCATCGTCGCCGCCCACCAACCGGTGTGGCCTCTGAAGCCCGAGCAGTCTGTGCGGGAGATGTTCGCCAGTGCCGACCAAGACTTATCCATCCAACCCAAAACAAGCGGATGGAGCTGGCCGAACTTTTTCCTGAAGGTCGACAAGTTTCTCAACTTCCTCGGCAAATCGCCCATCAAACCGTTCCGTGGTTGGGCGTTGAGGCGCGCCCTACAATGGACGCTCGACCATCAGGAACCGGAAGGCGATTTCGGCGGTATCCAGCCAGCCATGCTGAATTCGATGATGGCGATGAAACTGATGGGATACGAAAACGATGATCCACTCATGGTCAAAGGCTACGAAGCCATCGACCGTTTCATCATTGACCGCGGGGACCACCTGATTTTCCAGGCCTGCGTCTCACCCTTGTGGGACACGTCGCTCTCCTGCAACGCGTTGATGGATGCCGGAGTGCCGGGAGATCATCCTGCCATCGTGAAGGCCGGGGAATGGATGCTGAGAAAACAGGTAACGCACCCCGGTGACTGGACGGTTAAAAATCCGAAGACCCCGCCCGGTGGCTGGGCGTTTGAGTTTTACAACGAACCGTATCCAGATTGCGACGACACCGCCGAAATTCTGATGGCATTGGACCGCACCGCCATTCCCGACTCGATATGGAAGGGCAAGGAAATGCAGCGCGCCCTCACCTGGCTGTTCAGCATGCAAAGCAAAAACGGCGGGTGGGCGGCATTCGACCAGGACAACGACCACGAACTGTTCAACCAGATTCCCTTCGCTGACCACGGCGCCATGCTCGACCCGCCGACGGCCGACGTAACGGGTCGCGTCCTGTGGATGCTGGGGCGTATCAATCACGACGTCAACGACCCAATGGTGCAACGCGCCCGGCAGTTCATCAAGAACGAGCAGGAATCCGACGGATGCTGGTTTGGCAGGTGGGGAGTCAATTATATTTACGGGACATGGTTGGTGCTGACCGGTTTGCGATCCATCGGCGAAGACCCAAGTCAAGCGTACATCCGAAAAGCCGCCGAATGGTTGAAGGAACATCAGAACGAGGACGGCGGCTGGGGCGAAACCTGCCGGAGTTATAAAATTCCCAATCTCCGCGGGAAGGGTAAAAGCACGAACTCACAAACCGCCTGGGCGGTGATGGGGCTCATCGAAGCCGACGCCGCAGAAAGCAACGCCGTGAAGCGCGGCATTCAGTACCTCGTCAAACACCAGAAAACAGATGGCAGCTGGTACGAAAACGAATTCACCGGCACCGGGTTCCCTCGGCATTTTTATATCAAATACCACCTGTACCAGATCTTCTTCCCCCTCATGGCCCTCGCCCGGTATAGGAACAAAACCAGATAATTAGAATGGAGTTTGGTTTTTAATAATGCCTTAACAGCTCCACGGAGGAGCGGGTGCGGATGAGTTTTTCGGAGGCGGAGGCGATGACTTCGCCGCTGGCGATGTCCACCAACGCGATGTGCACGTCGATGTTCGCGCCGATATCCAGCAGTTTGCCCATCACCAGCGCCTGCGCGTTTAGCGCCTTGCCGAGACGCTGGATTTCATCACTCGTGTATTTGAAGGAAGGTTTCAGGTCCAGCTGGTTCAGCGTCTCTTCGACCTCGCCGCGCTGAGCCACCCGGAACGTCTTGTTGCGCGTCATGGATTCCACCACCCGGTTCGACATGTACTGGCCGAGGATGGGCACCTTGCCCTTGTCGTCCACCAAGTCCAGCACCACCACCTTGTTGATCTCGTACTCCTCCACGTCGCGGGTGATGGTGTCCACCAGATCATCGGATTTGTCCTGGTAATACTCGGTATCGGTTTCGGTCTTGCCCCAGCTCCAGATACGGGATGGATCGAACTTGAACTCGCATCCGGCCAGGAGACTGACTGCCGCGAAAAGGGCGATGAGCCGGATCGACTTGGATTTGAGAGTGGTCATACGCTGGTGTTTCCTTTTAAGATATTGTTTTTTCTATGATTATGCAAAACCCATACCGGGATTGTCAAGCCCCGTCTGGAGCGCCGGGTCAATCGCCTAATCCCTTATATCGAAAAGAGTTCAGGGTCCGAGCCTAGCGTCCCGCTCAAGCTCCCTCATTGAGCATTCAAAAGCCAATTGGGGAAAACTTTGCCCCCGCGATCCCTTTTTACCTGAATAGTAACACCTTCCTTATCGGTCCACGCGGAACTGAAACTTTAATCCAACCCGGCCGAGGCGGTCTCCTTATTTTGATCCTACCGACCCTTTATACCCCTGCTAAAAAAATCATGTAGCGATGCATTTTTCAACATATTGAATGCCCGGACCATTGGGCGGGGCCTGTTTTATGGTCTTCGAGTAGCGCCAGCCCAG
>JAUVMD010000029.1 GCA_030600405.1 Nitrospirota bacterium | reverse complement strand
GGCATACAACCAGGCCAGCCGGTTCATGACGGGAGGGGAATTCGGGAGAATTTTTATCGCCTTTTCACAATGGTTGATACTGACTCTGTAAAATCCCTTCTTTTTATAGGCTTCGCACAGCTCCTGAGAAACCAAACCATTGTTAGGTTCCATTTTGGCGGCTTTCAATAAAACTTCCACGGCACTGTTGGGATTTTTATTTTTCGTTTGAGCGGTGCCCAATTCCAGCATATACGTTAGATTTTCGGGATCGGCCTTTAAAGCTTTTTCAAAAGATTGAGCGGCGGAAGCAACTCGCTTGGACGCCATAAAAATCCGGCCCAGCTCATAATGAGCGCCGCCTAATTTAGGATCTAATTCCACGGCTGTTTCGAGAGCCGTCTGAGCCTCATCCAGCTTTTGGTCTTGGCTTAAGAGTTTTCCGAACAGATAAAAGCCTTCACCATTCTGATCGTTGATTTGTACCGCTTTACGTAAAGCCAGTTCGGCTTTTTCTTTGTCCTCGCTGGCGAGATAAATTTTCCCCAACTGGGTTTGAATAATGTCGTTTTGAGGATCCAGTTTTTCCGCCGCCTGGTAGGAATCCAGAGATTTCGGAATATCTCCCTTTTCAAAATACCACCGCGCCACCTTCATCCTGGCTTTCAGATTTTCGGGAAATAACTCGACGACTCTTTCAAACTCTCCAACGGCTTCTTCTTCCTGGTTATTTTTAATAAACAACTCCGCCAGAACCAAATGAAGCTCCGGCTCATCCTTCTGGACCCGGACCGCTTGTTTCATTTCCTGAATCGCTTCGGGAATTTTATTTTCTTCCATGTACAATTCCGCCAGCTTGCGGTGAGGTTTGTAAAAATTGGGATCCGCCCGGGAAGCCATTTTCAGGGCGGCGATACCGTCATCCCGCGCCCCTTTATCCAGTTTCAGGACTCCCAACTCATAAAATGCCTGAGGATTTTGTGGGTCTTGATTGATGACCGACTGGTAAATATCGGATGCTTCCTTGAACTGGCCTTTACCGGAATACACCTTGGCGAGCTTGATGCGATAGGTGTTTTCCTGAGGTTGGAGGTCGAGGGAGCGCTGGAACTGAGTCAAAGCCTGATTCCATTCCTTCTTTTGCAGATAGACTTCACCGAGCCCGGCATAAACATGGGGATTGTTGCGAGAAACCTTCAAAGCCTTCAAAAACTCCCCTTCGGCATCTGAAAATTTCTTTTCATCCAGAAAAGCGGTTCCCTTGTTGAGAAAATCAGCAACGCTGTTGGGGGCCGGTCCCGTAAACTGCATGGCCACCATACCGATGACCGCCAAACCCGCCACAACCCCTAACGCCCATTTTCCATTTTGGGGAATTTTCGAGAAAAACCTGAAGGCTGATTGTTTCGGTTGGCTTATTGGAATTTCAAAACTGTCCGGGGTGATTTGTTTTGCGGCGACCTGAATATCTTCGCTAATTTCCTGGATTTCTTTCGGGAGTTCAACTGACTCTTTTTTCTTGGGTTTGGAAGGAGCTTTCGATTGGATTTTGGCCTTGGTCACCTTACAGCGGCCTTCAAAATTCGAGCCCTCATCTACGATAAATTGATAGGTCGCGACATCCCCTACAAGTTCACTTTCTTCTTTCAGATCGATTTTATTTTCAGCCGTCACATTACCCTTGATAGTCCCCATATTGGTGATGTCGAAGGTCTTAATATTGCCCTTGACTAAACCTCCCTTACCAATAATCAGATGACCCGTAGAAAAAAGCTCGCCCTCGAGCTCTCCTGCGATGTGGAGTACGCCTTTGGTGTGCAAAACTCCCTTAAGTTTCACTCCATCTTGAAAATATGAGTCCATCGTTTTCCCGGGGTTTGCTTGAATAGAAAAATTGAGCGGTTGATTTTCATCAGATTAAGTCCTTTTATTTTTAAAATCAATTAAATTAATGAGTTATGCCCCGTTCTGCAAAACCCCAAAAATGATTGAAAACAGGCGTAAAAGCGAATCGGGTGGCACTTTCCCTCCGGTATATTCGGATCAATCCAAGTCCTGAATGGCATTTGAACGGGTCCGGACACCGACTGCATTGAATAAAAACCGAATTCCTGCTATTTTACCTGCCTTGTTCACGATATCCCTGTCTCTTTAACCCACAATCAAAAGATCCGGAGATTTAAATGTCCAGAAACGACGGGCGCGCGCCCAACCAAATGAGAACCGTGTCCATCAAGAAAAATTTCATCAAACATGCCGAGGGGTCCGTCCTCATTCAGGTGGGAGACACCAAAGTCATCTGCAACGCCAGCATCGAGGAAAAAGTACCCCCTTTCCTGCGGGATAAAAAACAAGGATGGGTGACCGCCGAATATTCCATGCTGCCCCGCTCCACCCATACCCGCACCTCCCGGGAATCATCGCGCGGCAAGGTTTCCGGGCGCACCCAGGAAATTCAACGGCTCATCGGCCGATCCCTCCGCACAGTGGTCGACATGGAGCAACTGGGCGAACGCACCATCTGGATCGATTGCGACGTCATTCAGGCGGATGGAGGAACCCGGACAGCCTCCATCACTGGCGCTTTCGTCGCCCTGTGTCTGGCCTTGAAACAACTGAAAAAGGATAAGCTGATCGATGCCTTACCCATCAAGGATTACGTCGCGGCTACCAGTGTCGGCATTCTGGAAGGCAAAAAAATTCTGGATTTGGATTACAGCGAAGACTCGGTGGCGGAAGTGGATATGAATATCGTCAAAACCGGTAGCGGCGGTTTCGTGGAAATTCAGGGTACGGCAGAGCGGGACCCCTTCACAGATAAGGATATGGAGGCCATGCTCAGTCTGGCGAATAAGGGCATCAAAGAATTGATTGCCCTCCAGAAAAAAACCATCGGCAGGCTGGCTTAGTATTCCCGGAGGATCATCTGTGTTTGCCCACTCCTATGCGGGGGCAATAGTTATCGAGCGGGCACTGACTGCACAACGGTGACATTGGCTTGCAGATGGTCTGGCCGAAACCCACCAGCAGTTCGTTGAACCGTTGCCAGTATTTCTGCGGAAGTTTTTTCCGCAAGGCTTGTTCCGTTTGTTCGGGCGTAGCCGCTTCGACATAACCCCAGCGGTTGGCAATCCGGTGCACATGGGTGTCCACACAAATCCCCATGCCGTCAAACGCCAAGATCAAGGTCAGGTTGGCCGTCTTCCGTCCCACCCCCTTCAAGGTCAGTAGTTCTTCCAGGGTTTCTGGGACCTGGCCGTCGAACCGTTCAATCAGGTCGGAACAGAGCGACTTCAGGGCTTTCGCTTTATTCCGGTAAAAGGCTACGGGATAGATCTCCCGCTCCAACTGCCGGGACGATAATTTCAGGAGATCCCGAGGACCCTTCACCTGCGGAAACAGCCGGGCACAGGCCGATTCGGTGACCTCGTCCCGCGTGCGGGCACTGAGCAGGCATCCCACCAGAATCCGAAAGGGATCCCTCTTTTGGCCGATTTTCACCATCGCGGGGGGTGTTGTCTGCCCCAGGGACTTCTCGACACGGGCAAGAATTGTGGCCAGAGTGCGATTATTCATAATAAATCAAAGGGTATGGTATAGAAAACGCGTTAAGTTTTTGTTAGTATAACCGATTCAATGTTTGGACCTTGCGTCCGAACGAATCCCAAATTTCAACATTCAGCACGGCAATGCAACACACAATTTCAGTTTTGGTATCCAACAAGTTCGGAGTGTTGTCCCGTATTTCCGGCCTGTTCAGCGGCCGGGGATTCAACATCGAGAGCCTGAACGTTGCGGAAACCAACGATCCTAATATTTCACGGATGACGATTGTCACCCGCGGCGATAATCAAAAAATTGAACAGATCACCAAACAGCTCAACAAGCTGGTGGATATTATCAAGGTTGTCGACCTGACCGAGGAAAATTTCATCGATCGGGAAATGGTTTTAATCAAAATGAACGCCGAACCGAAAAACCGCGAGGAAATTCTGCGCATTGTAGAAATCTTCCGGGCCAAGGTGGTCGACGTCAGCTCAGCCACCTACACCGTCGAAATAACGGGGGACGAGGGCAAATTGAAAGGAATCATGGAGCTGTTACGACCGCTGGGTATCAAGGAAATCGTACGATCCGGACGCATCGCCCTCAGCCGTGGAATGAAATCCATAAATTGACTCAAAGTAAAAGACAGTAAAGGAGAAATCCCTTGGCCAAGATATATTACGATAAAGACGCGGATCTTAAACTCATCAAGAACAAAACCATCGCCATTATCGGTTACGGCAGTCAGGGCCACGCCCACGCGCGCAACCTGCACGACAGCGGGATCAAAGTGGTAGTCGGCCTGCGCAAAGAGAGCGCTTTCTGGAAACGGGCGGAAAAAGACGGCCTCAAGGTGATGACGGTTCCGGAAGCGGCCCAAGCGGCGGACATCATCATGATCCTAATCCCGGACGATAAACAGCGGGCCATGTATGTGAACGATATCGCTCCGCACCTGAAAAAAGGCGATGCCATCGCTTTTGGTCACGGTTTCAATATCCATTTCGGTCAGGTTGTTCCGCCGGACACGGTCGACGTATTCATGGTCGCGCCCAAAGGACCGGGCCACCTGGTTCGCCGCACCTATGAACAGGGAGCGGGCGTGCCCTGCCTCATGGCCATCTATCAGGACGTCAGTAAAAATGCCCAGAAAGTGGCTCTTGCTTACGCCAAGGGAATCGGTGGCACCCGCGCCGGCGTTCTGGAAACCAGCTTTAAGGAAGAAACCGAAACCGACCTGTTCGGCGAGCAGGCCGTATTGTGCGGCGGCGTCACCGAGCTGATCCGGGCCGGATTCGACACGCTGGTCGAAGCCGGCTACAGCCCCGACCTGGCTTATTTCGAGTGCCTGCATGAACTCAAGCTGATCGTCGATCTCATTTACGAGGGTGGGATCGGCAACATGCGTTACTCGATCAGCACCACCGCCGCCTATGGCGACGTAACGCGGGGACGACGCCTGATCACTGAAGAGACCCGTGCGGAAATGAGGAAAATCCTCTCCGAGATCCAAAGCGGCAGTTTTGCCCGCGAATTCATTCTCGAAAATCAGGCTAACCGCCCTGTTTTTAACGCCTTGCTGAAAAAGGATTCTGAGCATATGATAGAAGATGTCGGTGAGCGTTTGAGAAAAATGATGCCCTTCGTCGGTAAGAAACTGAAGTAGCTCCGGAGTACTAATGAGAATTCCCATCGCTTCCGATGGTTACAGATTTATCATCCCTCTAGTCATCCTAACTGTCGCGCTTGCCCTGTCGTCACTCATCTGGTTGGCGGGAGTGTCGGGCCTGCTCCTGTTGTTCGTCCTTAATTTTTTCCGGGACCCGGACCGCGCTATTCCGAATGAGGGGCGTGTCATCGTTTCTCCTGGCGACGGCAAAGTGGTCGAAATCGTTGAGGAAAAGGATGCCCTGCTGGACGAGCCCTACCGGCGTATCAGTATTTTTCTGAACGTTTTTAATGTGCACGTCCAACGAACCCCCGTTGCGGGACGCATTGAACAGATCAAATACAACAAGGGGAAGTTTCTGAACGCCTCCAGCCACAAAGCCTCGCTCGACAACGAGCAGAATGCCATGATCATTCATACCGGCAAAGAAAAGGTTCTGGTCAAACAAATTGCAGGTTTAATCGCCCGACGTATTGTATGTTGGGCCAAAGAAGGTGATAATTATAATCTGGGGCAACGGTTCGGTCTGATCCGTTTTGGCTCCAGAGTCGACCTGTTCTTGCCGTTAAATGCAGAGATCAAAGTTTCCCTGGGCGATCACGTCAGCGGGGGAAGCAGTATCATCGGCTACCTAAAATAAAACATGAACAAGGTTCCAAAAGTTCCATTTAAAAAAGGCATCTATATTCTCCCAAGCCTGTTCACCACGGGCAATGTGTTCTGCGGATTTTATGCGTTCATATCCGTTATGAATGAAAAGTTTTTCGTAGCGGGAGCAGCGATCGTCGTGGCCATTATTTTCGACGCACTGGATGGGAGAGTGGCGCGCCTGACCAAAACTACCAGCGCGTTTGGGGTGCAATACGATTCTCTGGCCGATGTTATTTCTTTCGGGATGGCGCCCGCCCTGCTCGCTTATGCCTGGGTGTTGCAACCGTTCGGCCGGCTGGGATGGATGGCCGCTTTTCTGTTCCTGCTCTGCGGAGCACTACGCCTGGCGCGTTTTAATGTAACCAAACCGGATAAGACGGGAGACAGCTTCATAGGGCTCCCCATTCCCGCGGCGGCGGCAGTCATCGCTTCGATCGTCATCGCTTTCGAGGATCTGTTTAAAACCAAACTCGATCCCATGATCATGGTTGCGGTGGTTTACCTCCTCGCTTTCCTGATGGTGAGCAATATAAAATACCCCGCATTCAAGAAATTTGAATTTAAAAAACGGGTGACCTTTACCCGGTTTATGTTCGTCATTCTGTTTATATATGTCCTGGCCACCATCCCGAGGGAGGCTCTGTTTGTCCTCAGTTTTATTTATGCTATTGCGGGTCCCGGAAACCTTGTGCTCTCTCTTTTCAGGAATTCTGATTCACAAAACTTGAAAGAGACCATCACCAAGCAGGATGAATAATGCCACGTGGATGTGGTTTTCATTTTTAAATTAACCTGTTTCAATTAATTACAAGTTTGAAGGCCTGAATTATGTCTTGGTTGGAAAGAATCATATCGAGAACCGGCATGGGGAAAAAAGTCCCCAAAAAGCTGGAATCGTCGTGGGTCGAGTGCAAACAATGCAAGGAACAGATTCTTGAAGGAGAACTAGCCGAGAATGCCCACATTTGCCCGAAATGCGACCATCATTTCCGAATGAAGGCCAAGGATCGTATCCGGTTATTGGTCAACCCCGATTCGTTCGAGGAACACGATCATAACCTGACCTCCTCCGATCCGATTAAATTCAAGGACAAAAAGAAATACAAAGATCGTATTAAAGCCTCACTCAAAGCCGGAGGCAGTACCGATGCCATTGTATGCGGCACTGGAAAAATTGGCGATCATGAAGTGGAACTTTGTGTATTCGATTTCTTCTTCCTCGGAGGCAGTATGGGTTCGGTGGTGGGCGAGAAAATCACCCGCGCCATTGAACGGGCCATCCGAATGGAACGAGCCGTGATCATTGTGAGCTGTTCCGGCGGCGCACGCATGCAGGAAGGTATTCTCTCCCTCATGCAAATGGCGAAAACCTCCGCCGCCCTGCATCGTCTGGCGGAAAACCAACTGCCCTACATTTCTGTTCTGGCCGATCCTACCACCGGCGGGGTGTCCGCCAGTTTCGCGTTTCTGGGGGATGTCATTATCGCCGAGCCCAACGCTCTGATCGGGTTCGCCGGACCGCGAGTCATCGAACAAACCATCCGCCAAAAACTCCCCGAGGGCTTCCAGCGTTCCGAATTCCTTTTGGAGAACGGTCTGATCGATCAGGTGGTGCACCGTAAAAAATTACGTAACCACTTGGATAACCTGCTGAGCCACATGAAAAACACCCCCATCGCAAAAACCGACATTGTAAAAACCGACATTGTAAAAGCCGACATTGTAAAAGCCGACACGGAATAAATATCCCCCTGTTTTCCCAAAAACTTCATATTTTTCTTTGACATTTCATAGATAATAGTAGAATTAACTTTATCTTTGAACTGTGCCAAGGAATCATGAAGCAGTATTTTGACATTTTAAGACTGCCGCCGGGCGCTTCCTGGAAGGAAATCAAACGCGCCTATAAATCCGAGGTCAAGCGCTGGCACCCCGACCGGTTTCCATCGGAGGATACCCAGGCCCAAAAAAAAGCCCACGCGAAATTCCAGAAAATCGGGGAAGCCTATAAGTTCCTGGAAAAAGTCTATGGCACCCGCTCGCGATCCAGATTTAAGTATGAGCAACCCTCCAATTCTTCCCAACGTCCTTTTTCAACCGAAGACCCTACCCAGGATAGGGAAACGGAAAGAGGCCCGCATTCGTCCACCCAGGAGTCCGAGGAAGCACACGGTTTCTTCACCCGCTCCTGGCCCAACGGCGACAGGTATGAAGGGCAGATCATCAACGGCATGCCTCATGGCATGGGTATTTACACCTCCGCCAACGGCGACAAATATACGGGGCAATTCAAATACGGCAGGGCCGATGGGCAGGGAAAAATGGTATACGCCAGCGGGGATTCGTATACCGGTGAGTTCCGGGAAGATACTATGTCCGGTAAAGGGAAATACAATTACGCTAACGGCGACCGCTACATGGGCCAGCTCCTAAATGATTTGCCCCACGGCGAGGGAGTTCATGTTCTGGCGAGCGGCCAGGTCTATGCAGGACAATGGGAATACGGTCAATTGCTGGCGTGACCACGCACTGAATCTCACCCACTAAAAAAAGCCGCCCCGCATGGGATGGCTTTTATTGAATCACTCAATATATCGTTACTATTAGATTCCCAAGCTGTTCACCGCATCTTCCAGGGACATGGCGGTGCAGGTGAAAATCGGGGTATCTTCCAGCGTATAGCGGCTGCCTTCGGTTTCCCTCAAGTCCATGACCAGATCGACGAAGTCGTCGGGCGAATCGGTTTCGAACGCCACCACGAATTCGTAGTCGTCGATGCCGAAGGAATAAGTGGTGTTCAGTTTGACCGAGGGATACTTGTTGCCGATGAAAATATGTTCGTCCATGATGCCCTGCCGCGCGAACTTGGTGAGCAGGTACCATTCCCGTTTCTTGGTGAAGGGGTAGATGAACAGGTATTTGGCTTTGCCGGGAATGATGTGCGTCCGGTCTTCCTCATGCTCCGGATTAAAGATGTCCATGTACATGGATCTCTTGGTCTGTGAAAAATACGAGTATGTCTGGATAAGGTATTTTCCCAGGCCGGTGCGGTACATTTTGGTGGTCATCTCCTGAAAATTTTCCATCCGGTGGGAAACTCTCCAGAACAGGATTTCTGCATCAGCGCGGATGCCCATGGTCGTGTAGCTGAGCAGGATGACGTCACCCCGGTTATCGTATTCCTCCAGCACTTCCATTAATTCTTTTTTGCCCTTGTCAATTTCTTCCTGCGGCAGACGGCGAAACGCCGGATCCAGTTTGAAGAATGAAAAATTTACAAACTGGCGGGGCGCTTGTTTCTCTTCTTTGGTTTCGCCCTGTTCCTGGGTCTTCCTTTTGGCCTGCGCCTCCGCAATAGCTCCACTTTCACGTTCCTGACGGGCGCGAGAAACTACATTATCGTCTATCACTTCGATGCTCTTATCCTTGGCGTATTGTTCGATCCCCCGCACCACACTTTTACGGACGAAAAAGGGAACATTCAGCATCCGGGCTCGGGCGTCTTCCGTCCAGTTCAGCTCGGTGGCGGGCATCAATTCATCCAGTTCTTTGTCATCAATCGCCATGGGAAATCTCTATTAATTAGGTTGATAAGGTGAGGCCAGATTATACTATAATC
>JAUVMD010000037.1 GCA_030600405.1 Nitrospirota bacterium | reverse complement strand
TTCCAGCTGAGCACCCAGGTTGGATTCGGCCAGGGCATAGACCCCGTCATCTTCCACATGGTTGTTGTTGAGGTTGAGATTCTTTAATTTGGGGAAGACCTCGGAGCGGGCCAAAGCTTCAATCCCCTGGTCCGTCAAGTGATTGTCCGAGAGGTTCAGGGATTCCAATTGCTCCATCGGTGACCCTTCGGCGATTTTCTGGAGACCCTCGTCGCCGATGCCGGTATCGGTCAAATTCAACTCTTTTAATCGCGATCCCAAACCGGAGGCGGCCAGCGCCTGGATCCCTATCGCCTCCACCCGGTTATAGGACACGTCCAGATGTTCGAGGCCGGTCAACGTCTGGCTGAGTGCTAGCGCTTTTAATCCCACCGGACCGATCTCGTTGCTGGCGACACTCAGTTTTTTGAGTTGGCCAAATGTTTTGACTTTGGAGATGAAGAACAACCCGTCGTCATCCACATTGTTGTTGTCGATGATGAATTCATCGAGACCGGTCAGATGAGGCGACACACATAAATGTTGCAGACCGCCGGTGGTGAGGCTGGTTTCCCTTAAATTGAGCACCTTCAATCGCGCGAGTGGGGCCAGGTCGGCCAGCAGTTTGCAATCGTCTTCCGACAAATCATGGCGGATCAGGTCCAGCGCATCGGAGTTTTGCTCCATCTTGTGCTGAACCACACTCAACAAGTCTTCCGACTCCGTGTATTTTTCAAAATACCGGAGAAACTCCAGACTGTCGTTGATGTCTTTCGCTTCCGCCATAGCCTCACCAGAATGGGATGTGGATGAGGCGCATTATAGCATTCTATGAGATGGAGGAAACCGTGGAAAAGGAGCTGATTGGGTTCTTTTCAGGTCAGTTAGGCTAGATCAGTTCAAGTGGACGGAGACCACTTTGGAGACGCCGCGCTCTTCCATGGTCACGCCGTACAGGGTGTCGGCGAAGGTCATGGTTTTCTGGTTGTGGGTGATGATGATGAACTGGGTTTTATCGGACATTTCTTTCAGCAATTCCTGAAAGCGGATGACGTTGGCTTCGTCCAGCGGCGCGTCGACTTCGTCCAGCAGGCAGAACGGGCTGGGCCGGACTTTGAGGATGGCGAACATGAGGGCAATGGCGGTCATCGTTTTTTCACCGCCGGAGAGCAGGGTGATGTTGTGCATGGTTTTGCCCAGCGGGCTGGCGGTGATCTCGATCCCCGACTCCAGAATATTGTCGGGGTCGCTCAGGGACAGCTCTGCCTTGCCGCCCAGGAACAGGCGCGTGAAATTGTCCTGGAAATGCGCGTTCACCTGTTCGAAGGTTTCCTTGAATAATTTGCGCGTGGTCTGGTCGATTTTCTCGATCGCCTCGTGCAAGGCACGAATGGAGTCTGCCAGATCTTCCTGCTGCTTTTGTAAAAAGGTAAAACGCTCGCTGGCTTGCTGATATTCAGACAGCGCCGCCAGATTCACTTCTCCAAGTTTGGCGACTTTTTCTTTCAGTTGATTCAATTCCTCGGTCACCGCCTCCTCGTCGACTTCGCCGTCGTACTGATTCAGCATTTCCTGCAGGCTGACGTTAAAATCCTCAAAGGCCTTGTCCTCAATGTGACTGATCTGGATTTTCACCTCGGAGCGCTTCAATTCCACTGCGGAAACCTCCTCGGTCATCTCCTGAATCTGGTGGCTCAGCTCGCGGCTTTCGCGATCCTTGGCCTCCAGCGTCTCTTCTTTTTCCCGCAGGCCCTCCTCCTCGCCAACCACTTCCCCGGAGTAGCGATCCTTCTCTCTCACCTTGTCGAGGATGCTTTGTTCGATCTCCGCAATCGCTTTTTGATTTTCGGCGATCCTTTCGGAATTGATACGGCTGTCTTCACTGCGTTGCCGGATGCGCTGGTTCAGGTTTTCTTCCTGCAGGTCCAGCCGTTTGATTTCCAACCGCACATTGTCGCGTTGGCCTTTCATGGAGGCAATTTTTACATTCACCTCACTAATCCACCCGGCCATCACTTCAATTTCCTGGCGTTGCTCCCGAAGCGTAATGCGCAACTCTTCGACCACCGCCTCGGTCTGCCCTTTTTCTTCCTCGCTGGTTCGGATATCGTGGGTCAGGGTGTCGAATCCCCGTGTCAACTCCTCCAGCTCGCGCGCGCCCGAGGATAATTCGTTTTCCAGGTGAGACCGTTTTTGCTCCAACCGTTCCAATTCTTTTTTGGCCTGCTCCAGATCGTTCAGGCATTGCGTTTGTTCGATGTCCACCTGATGCACCGACACCCCGGCGTCCCGGTGACTTTCTTCCACCGCCGAAAGCTTATTCTCTGCGTTACGGTTAGTTTCCTCAATCTGCTCCAGATCCTTTTGAAGGTTCGCTACCTGCCCGCCCAACTCTTCCATTTCTCGGGTCTGCGATAGCAACCCGCCGGGATCTTCCCCGTTCCGGCCGCCGGTGACCAGTCCCTGCGCATCGATCACCTCGCCGTCGAGCGTGACCACCGTTCCCTCAAATTCGTTATTGCCGTGCAATTTGAGGGCGGTTTCCAGATCGCGCACCAGCACCACATTGTTCAGCAGATGCTCAAAAACAGATTTGTACTCTTCGCGGGTCTCCACCAGATCGGCCAGCTTGCCGACTACGCCCTGGTCGCCATTCAAAAACACCGGCTTGAGGGGAATGGATTTTAGATTCAGCGGGATGAACGAGCCGCGACCGGAGTGATGTTCGTTCATGTAACGAATGACGTCCAAAGTGTCCGAGTAGGAATTGACGATCATGCTCTGCAGTTTTTCGCCCAGTACCGCTTCGACCGCCTTTTCATATTCGGCGGGAGTCTGAATGACGTCCACCACCACCTCGCGCAAGCCATCGGGCCGGGAATTCTGGCTCATCAGAGACCGCACGCCCTGGCCGAAGCCTTCATACTGGCTGCGCAACTCCTTGAGGGAACCCAACAGCGAGGCCTTGGACAGGTAGGCCTCTTTGGCAGAGCGAGCCTTCTCTTCTCCATCCTTTAGTCGCTCCTTACACTCGCTCAGTTGTTGCTCCAGCCGAAGATGTTCCTGCTTGCGAGTCTCCAGATCCCGCTCTTTTTGATCGTGTTGGGATCGGGCTTCGCCGACCGCGGCTTGAGACGACTCCAACTGCCCGCGTGTTTCCTCCAGTTCGCGGGCCAGTTTTTCCTTGCGGTCATTGAGGAATTGCCGCCGGGTTTCCAACTCCGTCAGCGAATTTTTTTCCTGGGACAGGTGGTGCAATAAATCGAGCACCCGGCTTTCCCGGTCCTGAAGCTCCTTTTCCAACTCCCGCATCAAGCTTTTGCTGTGGTCGCATTCCCGGGTTTTTTCCTCACATTCCAGTTCCTGCACAACTATTTTTTCATCCGCGGCCTGCAACTCACTGCGGTGCGTTTCCCGCTCCTCGCTGTGGGATGCAATTTCGTCCTGCATCTGCTGAATTTCCCGCGCCGCCGCTTCCATGTCCGATTGCGCCTGCTGGATTTGGGAATTTCTCAACTCGATATTGTGCTCACTATGGCTGATCTCCGCCTTCAACTGATGCAGGGTTTCGCGCTTCTGGTTGAGGGCAGCGGTCAGCTCGTCGATTTCAATTTTCATCCGGCTGATTTCGTTCTCCAGCGTCGACGACCGGGCGGCCCATTGCGTTTTCTGCTCCACCTTCTCCCGATAAGCTGCTTCCAATTCATCGAACTGTACTTTCAGGCCCCGGATTTTTTTCGAAAATAAACCGAGCGATAACTCCTTGATCTGCCCCTGGAATTTTTTATAGCGCTTCGCCTTGGCGGCCTGCCGCTTCAAGGATTCCACCTGCCGCCCCAGCTCCTGCACGATGTCGGAAATCCGGTCCAGGTTCTGGCCCGAATGGTCCAGCTTGCGCAGGGCTTCATTCTTGCGGACCTTGAACTTCAGCACTCCGGCAGCTTCTTCAATCCATATACGGCGGTCCTCCGGCTTGGAGGTGATCATGTCCTGAATTTGGCCCTGCTCAATGACGGTCAGCACCTTGGGGCTAATGCCGATGTCCAGAAACAAATCGGTGATGTCTTTCAGCCGGCAGGGAATCTGGTTGATATAAAATTCGCTGTCGCCGGAACGGTGGAAACAACGGGTGACTTTGATTTCATCCGCCAGGTTGGGAACACTGGCCACGCGCAGGCCTTCCGGCACTTCGCTCAGGGTCAGGGAAATTTCGGTGCGGTTGACCGGCTTGCGGGACGAGGAACCATTGAAGATCAGATCGGTGATGCGGGTGCCGCGCAGGGATTTGGAACTCTGCTCGCCGATGACCCAGCGGATGGCGTCCGAAATATTACTTTTGCCGCACCCGTTGGGACCGACGACGGCGGTGAATCCGTTGGTGAAATCGAGGCGGGTGGTATCGACGAAGGATTTGAAACCGGCAAGTTCGAGCTGTTTGAGAATCATGGAAACTCCAATAGGCCTTTAAAAAAGAACAGTTTATAGCAAAACCTCAATTCCCCGCAGATTATAACATCCTGAAAAGGATGTAAAGCAAATTTTATACAATTTATGGGGTCCATCAGACTGGAATCCCCTATATGTTGTGGTCTAATAAAAACACTAACGAGAACCCGGCGAGCCCTTTGGAGGAGAACCGGGTAGGTTTTGCTCTGCTGAATCTTTTCCATATTATAATAATCCCCCGAATCGCACCAACCCTATTGACGGAGCAAGGAACGATGAAATTTTACGGATACAACAAGTGCGGCACCTGCAGAAAGGCGCAGAAATTCCTGGACGGTAAAAATGTAAAATACCAGTCCATCGACATCACGGAAACGCCGCCGCCTAAAACGGTTCTGAAAAAGGCGCTCAAGTCGCGGGAGCTCAAAAAACTGTTCAACACCAGCGGCGTGCAATACAAGGAACTCAACATCAAGGACAAGCTGAAAGGGATGACGGAGGCGCAGGCACTCGACCTGCTGGCGTCCAACGGGCGGCTGGTGAAGCGTCCGATAGCAGTGGACGGCGACCGCGTCACTGTCGGGTTCGATGAAGCTGAATACAAAAAAGTCTGGCTCCTGCCCGGAGGGGGAACTGGCTGACCGGTAATGGCCAAAGAGAATCTTTGGGCGCAAACCAAGAGTTTAAATTTACCAGCGGAGGTACTCCGCCCAGCGTGACGCTGGACCCAATTTCTCCTCTCCTATCACAGAAAGAAGCACCTAGGCGAAAATCATGGACCTGAAAGCGCTGGCCGACCGGCTTAAAACCGAGTACCCGTTACCGGAGGCTCCCCTGCCGGAAAATAAGAAATCCTCAGCGGTGCTGGTGGTTCTGTACACCCGACACCGCCAGCCGCATGTGCTGTTGACCCAGCGGTCCGAGGATCTTCCCCTGCATGCCGGACAGATCTCCTTCCCTGGCGGCACCTATGAGGAACAGGACGGCACCCTGCTGACCACGGCTCTGCGCGAAACCCGCGAAGAGCTGGACCTGGATATACCGGCGTCTCTGGTGCTGGGCCTCCTGCCACCGGTGCGTACGCTCACGGGGTTTGATATTGCGCCGTTTATCACGATTCTTGATAAACTGCCGCAATACCGCCAAAATCCGAGCGAAGTGCAAAAAGTGTTGGAAATCCCCCTCCTGCCTCTACTCTCCACGCACCACCGTGAAATGGGCTATCCCCCACAAAAACAAATGGTTGCTTACTGGCACCTGGAGCACCGGGTGTGGGGAGCCACGGCTAAAATCCTACACCGGATCAGAAGGCTGGATTCGGAGCACTAAACGCCCCCTCCCGGACAAACGAATTCCATTGAAACTTGCCCACTAAAACCAATCCTGGTTGTGCGGGGTTTACAATCCTTGAGCCGGGATTTATCCTTAATTAAATTCACTTTACTTTCTATGAAAATCTTATCCAATATTATTGTATGAGGAGACGAGGTATGAATAGGCCCCTGGCTTGGATCGCTACACTAATTTTCATCCTGGGCATCGTTGGAAATGCTACCGCTGGAAATCTAAACGCCATTTTATCAATGAATTACGTGGTATCCGCGGACGCCACGGCCACCTACAACAAGGGCGTCCAGCAGGCGCAGGACGGGAATTACAAGAGAGCGCAGCAGTTGTTCCAGCAGGCGGTGCGGAAGGATCCCAAACATGTGGGTGCTCTCAGTTATCTGGGTATGGTTTTTGCCAATACCCGGCAATACAGCCCTGCCATCAAAATGGCTAAAAGAGCGTTGAAGCTGGATCCCACGAATGAGCAGGCGAACCAGACCCTGGTACGGATTTATGAGATTCGGGGTTCCTGGAAAAAAATGGTCGCGCCTTTGAACGCCCTGACCCAAAACTATGGGAGCGAATCCCGATACTATGCCAAGTTGGGCGAGGCGCATTTCCGGCTCAAACACTATGCAGACGCGTTGGATCCCCTGCAACAAGCGGTTAATTTGAATTCCATGGATTACCTGTCCGCCTACCGCCTGGGTGAAGTGCAGGCCCGCTTGGGAGATTATGAGAATGCGGTGGGTTATCTGGAAGAGTCTATGAGTTCCGCGCCTTCGCGGACCGTGAAATATTACAACATGGGTCTGGTCTACGGTTTCCTGAAGCGGCATGACGAGGCCATCCGTTATTTCGAGTTGGCCCTCAATGAAAAACCGGGTCTCGCTGGGGCTTACTACAATATCGGCGCCATGTACCAGAACTCCGAGCAACTGGAGTCCGCCATGGAGAACTATGAGAAGGCCTTGCGGATCGATCCGAACATCGAGATGGCCTCCAGCAATCTGGATTACCTGAAGGGTTACCTGGAACGCCGGAAACAACAGCAGGGGGCGGCCGGCGAAATGACTTTTGAGCAAACCCCGCCGGAATCATTTGAAGAAACGTTCGAACCGACTGTAGAAGAAACTCCGGCCATCGAAGAATTTCCGGTAGAAGAAACTCCGACGGAATCCTTTGATGCCGTACAGGAGGAAACTCCAGCTGTGGAATCATTTGAGACCGTTGAAGAAACTCCTTTCGAAGCACCCTCCATGGAAAATGCCGAGGAAGCTCCTATGGTGGATCCTTTCGCCATTGCCGAGGAAACACCGGTAGAAGACTCCACAATGGAAACGGCTGAAGAGGCTCCCGCTGAGGAATCCTTCGATACCGCCGAGGAAGCTCCGGCCGTCGAAGAGTCTTTTGAAACCACTGAGGAAACTCCAGCTGTGGAATCTTTTGAAACCGCTGAAGAAACTCCTTCTGAACAGCCTTTCGAAACGGTAGAAGAGGCTCCGGCTGAGGAATCTTTCGATACCGCCGAGGAAGCTCCGGCTGTCGAAGAGTCTTTTGAAACCCCTGAGGAAACTCCAGCTGTGGAATCTTTTGAGACCGCTGAAGAAACTCCTTTCGAAGCACCCTCCATGGAAACTGCCGAGGAATCTCCTATGGTGGATCCTTTCGCCATTGCCGAGGAAACACCGGTAGAAGACTCCACAATGGAAACGGCTGAAGAGGCTCCCGCTGAGGAATCTTTCGATACCGCCGAGGAAGCTCCGGTCGTTGAAGAATCTTTCGATACAGCAGAAGAAACTCCTGCTGTGGAATCTTTTGAAACCGCAGAGGAATCTGGTGTAGAATTATCATCAGACGGTTCGGTATCTCCCGAAGTGACCCCCGTGAGCACCTCGGAGGAAAATCCAGAAGTCACTCCGATTGGCACGTCCGCGGATTCGTTTGAAACCAGCACCGGTGATGAGTCCGGTAGCGAAAGCCCCGAGGCCGCAGTTGAAGAACCTGCGGAAACCTCGAGCGAATCATCGGACGAAGAAGCAGTCGATGCCAACGACTACTCGTTCAGAAACTTCTGATGATTAATATATGACTGGTCTCAATGACCCAAAATCCCGCCTCATCTTCGCCTTGGACGTTCCAGGGGTGGATGAGGCGGTTTCTTTTGTCCAAAAGCTGGACGGTTCCGTGGGCATGTTCAAAGTGGGATTGGAACTGTTCATCAAAGAAGGACCCGCTGTTCTCACTGCCATCAAGGACCACAGCAACGCCGAAATCTTCCTCGACCTCAAACTGCACGACATCCCCGCCACCGTTGAAAGAGCCGTTCAATCCGCCGCCGCCCACAAAGTCCGCTTCCTGACCGTACATTGCGCGGGAGGCGAAGCGATGTTAAAAGCCGCGGTGAAGGGTACCGGCGACCCTGGTTTGCAGATTCTGGGAGTCACGGTGCTCACCAGCCTCGGATCCGACGACCATCGAGAAGAGCTGGGTTACCGGAAAGGTTTAATCCTGAAGGATTTGGCAGTCACCCGTGCCGGGATGGCCGCAAAGGCGGGATGTGCCGGGGTGATCTGTTCCGGGCTGGAAGTCGCTTCCATCCGGAAAAATTTTCAAAACCTGAAGACCGTGGTCCCGGGTATCCGCCAGATTGAAAATGACTTGGGTGGCAACGACCAGAAACGGGTGATCACTCCCAAACAAGCCATCCAGTCCGGCGCGGATTATCTGGTGGTGGGGCGTCCTATTCGCGACGCAGACGATCCCAAGGCGGCAGCGCAACGCATCGTACAGGAAATTTCCGAAGCTCTCTCCGGCGCAAAATAATTCTACCCCCTCCCACCCCCCATCGTTTATGATGGAGCGCCATGGTGATCTTGATCCATTTCATACATTTACTCAGTTTGGTGATGTGGATGGGGAGTATTATTTTTTTCTCCTTCTTCGCCGCGCCGGCAATATTTCGCCTGCTCGACCGGCAACAGGCGGGCGAAGTGGTGGGTGCGATTTTCCCAAAATATTACGGCCTCGG
>JAUVMD010000123.1 GCA_030600405.1 Nitrospirota bacterium | reverse complement strand
TCGAGATTCCCTAATTGAATACGCACCCTGGTTTTTCCTTCGGGATCTTCCAAAAGGGTGCCGAAGGCATTGTAGTGTTCCACCCGCACCCGGTCCCCGGATTTGAGTTGATTCGCGGGCACTTCCCAACCTGCTTCCTGCGGGGACAGAGCGGATAAAGGGACTAGCCCCAGTTGGTGAATCTGTTTTTCGGACTTTCGCAATAGAGAGATGTCGCGGGTCTCGCGCAAACTGTCCATGAGCTTTTTGATTTCCCGCTTGGCGTCGCGGACGAAGGCCTGCACTTTTTTCGCCTTGTTTTTGATGAAATCCCGTTCCTCTTCCTTTAAATTTTCGGTGAGAGTTTTCTGCTCTTCTAACAATCGGTTTGTTTCTTCCATCTTTTGCTGAAGCGCCTCATGGTCCTTAACCATTTCCCGTTTCTGGCGGCTCAGCGATTGCAGGAGCTGTTCGGCGCGGTGGTCCTTTTGTTCATAGATGGCGCGGGCGCGGGCGAGAGTGCCGGTGTTGAGTCCGAGACGTTCCGCCGTTTCCAGCGCGGCGCTGTCTCCCGGCACGCCGAAGATCAGACGGTAAGTGGGCCGGTGCGTCTGATCGTCGAATTCGGTGCAGGCGTTTAAAAAACCTTCTTCGGTTTGCGCCAGAGATTTCAAGGCCAGATAGTGGGTGGAAACCAGAACCATCAACCCGCGACGCTTCATTTCGATCAGGATGGATTCCGCCAGGGCCGCTCCCTCATGCGGGTCGGTGGCGATGCCCAGCTCGTCCAGCAGAATCAACGCACCTGGGGAAGCGTTATTCAAAATATGAATAATTTTTGCGAGATGCGCGGAGAAGGTGGACAGTTGCAGTTGAATGCTCTGTTCGTCACCGATATCGGCGTACACTTCCGGGAAAAACCCCATCTCCGAATTGTCTGTAACCGGCAGGAGCAATCCAGCCCGCGCCATCATGGACATCAACCCCACGGTTTTCAACGTCACCGTTTTGCCACCGGTATTCGGGCCGGAGATGATGATGACCTGTGTCGCCGCGTCCCATTGAATGTCGTTGGGAATCACCTCTTGCCCATTTAGGACCAGTTCGGGATTGCGCGCCCGACGCAGGTTTACCAGTCCGTCGTCCCTTAGCAGAAACCGGCGCGCATCCATTTTTCCGGCCAGCCGGGCTCGGGCATAAATCGCGTCCAGGGCCGTCAAAATATCTTGGTTGGCCAGCAGGATTTCCCGGTGTTCTGCAAGGCTGCGTGCCAGCGCCCGCAGGATTTTTATTTTTTCCTGCTCTACATTCATCCGCGCGATTTTGACTTTATTGTTCAGCGGAATGATGGAGGTGGGTTCTACGAATAAGGTTTGACCACTGCCAGAGCTGTCGTGCACGATGCCCCCCAGTTGGGATTTGGCTTCCGCCTTGACCGGCAGAACCAAGCGGCCTTCCCGTTCTGTAAAGTAACTGTCCTGGAGCGCTTCTTTCGATCCGGTTTTAGCCATGATTTTCTTGAGAGAGATTTCGAGACTTTGTCGAGCCGTGGCGGCATTACGCACAGCCTGTTTCAGTTCCGGCGATGCGTTTTCTTTGATTTCGCCGTCGGAATCCAGGCACCGTTCGATCTCGTTCAGCAATTGCGGTATGGGATCCAGGGCTTCGGTGATTTGCTTGAGGAGTGGTGCGTCGCCCTGCTTTTTAAAATATTTTTTGAGATCGCGCACCAGTCGCAGGTGATGCGCGGCCAGCAGACAGGAGGCGGGTTCCGAAAAAAAACTTTCCGCTACCTGTTGGAGGATCGGATACAGATCGTCAAAAGATCGGAGAGGGAAGGGCTCGACTCCTGCCAGTGCGGAAACCATCTGGGAGGTTTCTTCCAACAGGCGTTGGGCCGACTCAAAATCGGATTCGGGATGTAGAGTGGCGCAGAGTTCACGCGTTAAAGGAGATTCAGCCAGCCCGGCCAGCGCATTTTGGATGGCGGGCCATCCGATATCCGCCATACTCTTCTGTCGCTTTTTTTGTGGGGAAGAAGGATCGGAGCGGTTCATGGCTTCATGGCAAATTGAGAACCCTTTTCCAAAACCACGGTAATTTTGGCATCGTACAGTTGTTCCGGGTCCCGGCGCAATTTAAATTCCCAGAGCAGGAGGGCGGTATCCTTGGTAACTTTCCCGTGGTACTTAACCAGTTTCTGCCCGGTGATGAATTTGCCCTCCAACTCTTTCATTTCCTGAAAAGTCACCATGACCGGTTGGTCGAAATCCACCCGGTCGGCATCTAAATAGAGTTCCATTTCCAGTAGATTTTTTCCCATGAGTTCGAACAGGTTGGGTTCCTTGTGAACGGCGATCAGGGTGGTGGCTTTGCCGTCTTTGATGTTCATGGATTCCGGTAGGGGACCGGGTATCTGCAGGGCGGCCATATTCAATCCACGAGTCGCGCGAGCCCATTGAATGCGGTCCAGATGATTTCCCTCCCGGACTATACGTATGATGGTGGAATACGGTTCCCGTTGTTGTTCCTTCAACCATTCCAGGAGCGTGGGTACTTCGGATTCGGGCAGAAAATGTCCGCCATGCGCCGTGCCTTTCTCGGTGTGTTCGCGATACGTCAGAGGATATTTCATATCGGTCAGGATTTTATTTATACGGTGGCTGAACTGGATAGGAAAAATGGGATCGTATTGCCCTTGGATGCTGTAGATTGGAGTGTTAGTGAGATTGATCAGGAAATGCAGATAATGCGGTTCCGAAATCGCCCCGGCAATAGGGATGACGCCCGCGAAGTAGTCGGGATAAAACATTCCGATCATGTAAGCCCCCAACGCGCCGTTGGAAAGCCCCGCCAGAAAAACCCGGTTGGGATCGACCGGGACCCGCATTTTGGTTTCGCGGATCAGTTGCAGAACCAACTCCTCTGCTGAAAGTGTCCACCAGGCGCCCATGGGATACGAGGGGCAGAGGATGATGAATTTATCGTTCAACCGCTTCCGCCAACTCTGGAGAGTCAAATCCCCTCTTCCGCCCATGCCGTGCATAATGACGATCATGGGCAGGGGTTGTCCCTCCTGCGCCGACTCGGGGACATATAATGAATAAGTCAATTCCTTTCCCATGTGTTTGACGGGTACGCCCAGGAACAAACCGGTCGGTCCACCGCGGCCGATGGCGCTGGCGCGCAAATGAGTTTTGATCGTGGCATGGGAAATCCCGGATTCCTTCAACCTTTTCAGAATTTTGGATTCCTCGGCGGAATCTTCGGTGGCCAAAAAACGGTCGATATCCGGGCCGGGATCGTAGGCGGTTGAGGCGTTCTCCGCAGTAGGAAACCCTGCGCACGCGCTTCCCAGTAAAAGTATTAAAAAAGCGGATATTAAATTTTGCATAGATTAATCATTACACGAATTTCCAAGCATGTAAAGACAGTCGGGAAACTGTGAAAAAAAGGAATTGAATTTACACCGGGTCAGAGTGTAATATCATTGGGTTAGGTTTAAACGCCTCTGGATATCTTCTCACTGGCCCTCCTGAAAGCGAGTTTCCCTATGCCCGGTTTAAAAAAGCAAGCCGTTAACCCCGGTACGATTACCCTGGGAGTTCCAAGTGCCTTCGTTACGGCTGGAAATGTATTCAAGAACCTGTTCCGGTGCCGTAAGAAAGGTCTGGAGTTTTTGGGGCAGGTGAGTATCGATTCCAGCACCCAACGGGTGAAATGGGAGATGTTCAACGAAGGGTATTACGATTTATTTCCGTGCGAGACGCCGGATATACAGGAGTCCCTTCAAAGCCGACTACTTGGCCAAGTGGCGCAGTTGAAGCACTTGCCGGAGTCACACCGCACCCTGGTGCGCAATTTTCTCAAGGAATGCCGGGCCCAAACCCGCCAAGCGGGACTTGAATTGGAGGAAGCGCCGCCCATCGATGAACAGGACCTGCAGGCGATTTACGACCGCTTGAATGAAGAATATTTTAACGGCAGGGTGGAAGCTCAGGTGGAGTGGGGGAAAAACGTCAAAGTCCCCAACCGCCGTTCCTTTAGCTTCGGTTCCTATGATTCCAAAAATAAGTTGATCCGTATTCACCCGCGGTTGAAGCAGGAGTTTGTTCCCGTGAGTGTACTGGAGTTGACGGTGCACCATGAAATGTGCCACCAGGCAGTGCCGCCAGTGCGGCGCAACGGTCAATGGCAGACGCACCATAAGGATTTCAAGACCAAGGAAAGGGAATATTGCCATTACCGGGAAGCCATGCAGTGGGAGAAAAAACACTGGGTCAAATTGATGGCACCCACACCCGAACAACCTTCCTAATTCGTATTTATTTATTTCCTTCGCCATTGACGGGAAAAGAGATCACAAACGTCGTTCCTTCGCCCGATTCGGATTCGATTTTTATATTTCCACCATATTGTTCCACCACCCGGTGGACGATGTTGAGTCCCAGCCCTGTTCCCTCACCCTGATCCTTGGTGGTGAAGAAGGGATCGAACACTTTGGAAATGTATTCAGGAGGAATGCCCGGACCGGTATCCCGGATTTTAACGACGATGAATCCGTGGTCCTGTTGGGAGGAGAGAGTCAGCTTACCTTTGCCCTCCATCGCCTGAACCGCATTGCTTATGATGTTGAGGAACACCTGTTGGATTTCCTCCGGCTTGGCTTGAATGCTCGGAACCTGATCGAAATTTTTTTCCAGATCAATATTGTCTGTATAAGTAGCCATCAAAGCCATTTCCGCGGCCCCTTCGAGCCGCTCGTTGACATCGACCTCTTTTAAGGCATCGTCTTCGTTGGAGCGGGCATAGCCCGACAGATTGAGAATGATGGACGACATGTGTTTGGACCGGTCCAGCACTTTTTGGGCGAGGGGCTGGATTTTAGCAATCTGTTTT
This sequence comes from Nitrospirota bacterium, assembly GCA_030600405.1. Lineage (GTDB taxonomy): Bacteria > Nitrospinota > Nitrospinia > Nitrospinales > Nitrospinaceae > SZUA-226. The sequence continues at coordinate 394 of JAUVMD010000123.1, read as the reverse complement.
TCCTCCAGGATGGCTTCGGTGAAGCCCATGATGGAATACAGCGGATTGTTCATTTCGTGGGCGATTCCCGCCGCGAGGGTTCCCAGCCCCGAAAGCTTGTCGGCCTGAGTCAACTGGTCGAGCAATCGTTTTTCTTCGGTAATGTCTTTCATGATGATGCCGATCCGCTGTGCCTTTTCCTCTTCCAGCACCACATCGAAAAACTTATAGGCAAAAATGCAGTTACCCAGAGTGACGGTATTTCGCGAATCCTTGTCCGGGTTTTCGCCGCAAGGAGCCAGAGGATCTTTAGCTTTATAGGAAGGGTCGGACTGGGAAGGAGGGAGAGATTCCTTTTTGACTCCCCCTTGATATTTCCCCACCTCCTTACTCAATAAGTTCCACTCTTTCGAAT
>JAUVMD010000010.1 GCA_030600405.1 Nitrospirota bacterium | reverse complement strand
GGTAATTTGTTTGTATCTCATCGATCCAAGAACCGGATACGTAAGGTTGGCAAAGACGGCATAATCACCACCATTGCGGGTAACGGGACGGCGGGGTTCAGCGGAGATCATGGTCCGGCATTGAAAGCTGCCTTTAATTTTCCTGCAGGGTTGTGTCTGGATGGAAAGGGAAATTTATATGTGGCAGACCGCAATAATCACCGTGTGCGTCAGATCGACTCATCTGGCACTGTAACCACCATAGCAGGCACCGGTAATCCCGATATGGGGGGTGATGGTGGGCCAGCCGTTCAAGCCCATTTGAATTACCCATCCGACTTGGTGTGTGATGGTAAGGGAAATCTGTATATTTCCGACCGGTCCAATAACCGTATTAGAAAAGTGGATTCCAGGGGGATGATATCCACCGTGGCAGGGATGGGGCTCCCCGAATTTGGAGGGGATTTTGGTCCGGCGACTGATGCCTTTCTGAAATATCCGTTTGGGATCGATCTGGACCAGAAGGGTAATCTGTACATCGCCGACCGGAGCAATAACCGTATTCGCAAGGTGGATTCACAGGGCATTATCACGACCGTGGCAGGGGACGGCACCCATTTTTTCGGCGGTGATTACGGTCCGGCCACGCGGGCCAGTCTGGCCTATCCCACCGATGTGGTGGTCGATGACCGGGGCAATCTGTACATTGCAGACCGGAATAACAACCGCATTCGCAAGGTGGATTCGCTGGGTATCATGACCACGGTGATGGGGATCGGCAAATACGAATATAACGGAGACAATGAAATTGCCTCCGAAACCACCTTGCATTTGCCCTTCGCGCTGGCGCATCACCCCGATGGGAATTTGATTATCGTGGACCGCAACCATTTCAGGGTCCGCAGTATGGATTTTAAAACACACGCCATTGCCACTGTGGCGGGAAATGGGGAATCCTGGTTTCGGGGCGACGGAGGCCCAGGGACAGGAGCGACTCTGGAGTTTCCCTCGGGAATCGGGATAGACAGCAAGGGCAATATCATTTTTTCCGATAAAATGAATAACCGCCTGCGTTTCATCGACCATAAAGACTTTATCTACACCCTTGCAGGGTCCGGCCATCAGGGCAATGAGGGGGACGACGGTTCGGTCTCCGAAGCCTCGCTTTATTTGCCGGATGCCTTGGTGGTGGATCAAAAAGACAACATCTATTTCATTTCTCCTCAGGGACCCAGCAAATTTGTCCGCAAAATCGACGCTCAGGGCCGAATCACCCGGTTTGCCGGAAACGGGGTTTTGGGTGACACAGGAAACGGTGGCCCGGCGGTTTTGGCGTCTTTCGGCGTGATCAAGGATTTGGCGGTGGATAGTCAGGGTAATGTCTATCTGGCAGACCTGACCAACCAGAAAGTCCGTAAAGTGGATGCTCAAGGAGTTGTGTCTACTCTGGCGTCGGACGCTTGGTTAACCATTGCAGATGAAGAAATTCATCCCAACGGAATTGCCGTCAACAAATCGGGAGAAATATTTATTTCCGACTCGGGAAGTAGTAAAATCAGAAAAATTGACCGGGACGAAAAAATGACGACGATTGCAGGTTCGGGGGAATTTAAGGATTCCGGCGATGGCGGACCGGCGATCCAGGCGGGAATCCGGTCGCCGGGAGGGCTAACCTTCAGCCCCGACGGAGAATTGTATATCGCGGAAGAAACCAGTCACCGCATTCGCAAAATAAATAAGGAAGGAAATATCATTCCTGTGGCTGGGACAGGGTCTGCCGGTTATGGCGGGGATGGCGGCCCCGCAACCCAGGCGCAGTTGAAAAGCCCCTACCGCATGGTATTCGATAAAGAGGGAAATCTTTACTTTTCGGATCGGGATAACAACCGAATCCGGAAAATCGATCCTCAGGGGATCATTTCCACGGTTGCCGGAAACAGTAATATCGGCTGGTTGCAGGATGGTTTGGAAGTTCGTATAACGGTGCATAATTTTCCATGAAAAAAAAACTTATAACAATGATGGGGCTTAACTGGCTGGGAGTGATGGCTCTGCTTCTGGCGGGGGTGGGAACCGCTTTTGCTCTGGATATCAATGTCCTCATCCTTAAGGACCTGAAACAGGAGGGTAAATATCTGAAGCTGAATCACAGCGGGATGCTGTATGACGCCGGTATCAAGCAATTGGCCGAATCGAAACTTCTTGAAAAGGTGGAAACCCTTGATCTGAATACCCACAATATCGGAGACGAAGGGGCCGAAGCGCTTGCCCAGTCCAAATATCTACAGAATCTGAAGGTCCTTAATCTATTCAATAACCAGATTGAGAGCGATGGCGTGAAGGCTTTGTTTGAATCCAAGGCATATCCCAAATTATCCACGATCAGTTTGTTCGGGAACAAAATTGGACCCAAGGGGGCCGAAGCCATCGCCGAGTCCAAAGCGACAATGAAACTGGTTTCGTTGGATCTCACTGGGAACCAGATTGGAGATGAAGGTCTCAAGGCTTTGGTCAAGTCCGAAGTTATTGGCCACATTCAAGAGTTGAGGTTAGCTAAAAACGGGATTAGCGATAAGGGGGTTAAATTTTTAAGCGAGTCCAAATATTTAAATCATCTCGAAATTCTGGATTTGGGAGAAAACAAAATTGGTCCTGACGGAATCCAAAGTATTGCCGCCTCCAAAACGCTAACAAATCTCAAAACATTACTGCTCAAAAACAACAAACTGGGTGATCAGGGTATGCTTTCCATGACCGAGTCTCCGGTTTTTAAAAACCTGGTGGAGCTCGATCTACAGTGGAATGGTATTACCACCCAAGGGGCCATGTATTTGGCCGGTTCCAAGGTGTTGATCAGCCTTCAGTTCCTTAAAATGTGGGGAAACGAGATCGGGGAAAAAGGGGTGGAAGCTATCAAAAAGAAACTGAAACAAATCAAAAATCCTATTTATCCATCAGCTGCCAGTGACTAACTTGACCGAAAAAAACTTATCTGAAATAGCCTCAGACGCCAAGGCTGCGGCCCTGGTTCTTTCCCGATTGGATACGGAAACCAAAAACCGGGTATTGCAGGGAATGGCAACGCAGATCGAAAACCATTGCGACGAGATTCTCAAGGCCAACCGTCAGGACCTGGAGTTCGCCAAAAAAGAGAAAATTCCGGGTCCACTCGTAGCCCGGCTGGCGGTGGATGAAACCAAGGTTCTGGGAATGGCCCAGGGTATCCGAAGCGTCTCCGAACTGTCCGATCCCGTGGGACAAAAACAGGAGGCGATGGAGCTGGACGATGGGTTGGAATTGACCCGCGTTTCTTGTCCCATTGGAGTGATCGGCGCCATATTTGAATCCCGGCCCGATGCCGTTCCCCAGATTTCAGCCCTGTGTTTTAAATCGGGCAACGCAGTAATTTTGAAGGGAGGGGCCGAGGCGCAAAACTCCAACCGGGTGATTGTAAGCCTCATCCGGAAAGCTTTGTCCGAGGTGGAGGGTGTTCCGGTCGCGGCGGTGCAATTGATCGAAACCCGGGCGGAAGTCGCGGAGATGCTGAAGCAGGATCAATATATCAACCTGATTGTCCCGCGCGGAAGCAATCAGTTTGTCCGCTATGTCCAGGACCATACCAAAATCCCAGTATTGGGACATTCGGAAGGATTGTGCCACGTCTATATTGATGAGGCGGCGGATGTCGAAAATGCCCTTCGGGTGGCCCTTGATGCCAAGCTCCAGTACGCTGCCGCCTGTAACGCGATGGAAACGCTTCTGGTGCATCAGGCCATCGCTCCGAAGGTATTACCCGCTCTGGTGAAACAATTCCGTGAGCGGGAGGTGGAGCTGGTAGGCTGCCTGAAGTCGTGCAGTTTGCTTCCGGATCTGAAACGGGCAGAGGCCGACGATTGGGATACGGAATACAATGATCTCAAACTGTCCATCAAAATTGTCGATGATACTTCGGAAGCAATCGACCATATCAATACGCATGGCTCGGGCCACACGGATACAATCGTTACTGAAAACAAGGAGCGGGCCGAACGGTTTCTGAACGAAGTGGATTCGGCCTGCGTGATGGTGAACGCCTCCACCCGGTTTGCAGACGGCTTCCGGTTCGGCCTGGGAGCGGAAATCGGGATCAGTACTAATAAAACCCATGCCCGCGGTCCTGTGGGATTGGAAGGACTTGTCATTTACAAATACAAGCTGGTAGGCAGCGGTCAGATCGTGGCGGATTATTCGGGAAAAAACGGGAAATCCTTCACACACAAGCCGCTAAACAAGAGTTGAGTCGCGGATTCAGAAATGAAGTCCAAGAGGTGATTCGGCGATAGGGTTGCTCTGAGTTATGGACATGGAATCACAAAACCGGCCGAATCCCGAACAGGAACCCGTCAGGCCCGATTATCCGCCATATCCCGCCTTTTCCGGTCCACGCTTTCCGATAAATGTTAAAACCGTTTCCATTTTTCTGGGTCTTTTTTCAGCCACTGTCTATACCACATGGACGGTGGGAGGGCCCTGGTATTCCTTTGGACTGATGCTTATTCTGGGGACCCATGAATTCGGCCATTACTGGGCCTGCCGGGTGAACAAAGTGAATTCATCCCTGCCGAATTTTCTTCCCGTACCTCCAATACCCTATTTTTTAAACATAGGAACGATGGGGGCGTTCATTATGATCAAGGAGCCGATTCCCAACCGCAAGGCGTTAATGGAAATTGGCGCTTCCGGTCCTATTGGGGGATTTATTATGGCGCTTCCCGTATTGTTTGTCGGTTTGTTGAATTCGGAGGTGACCTTGGGGAAAAACCTGATAGAAGAACCCGACCTTTTTTTCGGCTCATCTATCATTTTTTGGGGAATGTCCAAGATTGCCTTGGGGGTCGATCCTATAACCACTGACGTGACCTTTACTTATCTGCACCCTTTAGTGATGGCAGGATGGTTGGGAATGTTCTTTACGGCGTTGAACCTTTTGCCAATGGGTCAGCTGGACGGTGGACATGTGGTCTATTCGCTTTTCCACCGCAAACAGTCCCTATTGGTGGCGAGGTTGTTTTTTATTGCTTTAATTGCTCTCGGATTTTATTGGGCAGGATGGTGGGTATGGGCGGGTCTGGTTCTTATTCTGGGTTTAAGACACCCGCCGGTTCTGGATGAATCCATTCCATTGGAGCCGAAGCATCGCATCGTAGGATATGCATCCTTACTGATGCTAGTTCTCACCTTTGTGCCGGTGCCTTTTGGAGTGGTTTAATCGACGAAACCTTATAACTATTTGTAAAATTGTGAGTTATTTTATTTTAGCCTTCAGGGGAAAGGCTCATTTCCTCAAAAAAGTCAATTTTGTAACCCTTTTAAAATCAAATGGTTATAAATCACCTCTCTTGGGTACAGGGTAAGCGCAGTCTCAGTGTTATTTCAATAACTAATTGAATTCATTGATTTAAACTAATTTCTACTTATGATTTCAGGATGATCCTGGATTCAAAATTGTATTGACATCAAGCCGGTCTCTATGATAACTTTCTCTTATAAAGATTCGGGATACTGGACAATATGCCTAAACTTTAGGCAAAAAAGCCTTAAGGAGTTATACAAGATAATTTCGATTATCTTCTTGGTTGCCATCAAGATCTCTTTTCGGTTGTTCAGTATCCCTCTTTTTTTGGGCCCCACCCAAAGAAACATATTGCAAGCCACTGTTGAGCCTTCCGCGGGGTTTAAAAGGAGCCTGAACCCATGATTTTCACCCATCGCTCCCCTCATCGATCAGCACGATTTCTTCCTTTGTATATATTTTTAGTGATCTTTTTGTGTGGTTGTCAGGGAGCCCGAGTTGAGGCCAGGCAAACCCTTAATAAGCTTCCCTCCCTGGACCAGGCCCTGGAGATGTCGGTAACCCGATATTCCAGCGATAATCCTTCTACGGTGACCTCCCAATCCGATGTTGCGCTTGAGGTAAAGCGAAACTATGATCTTATTTTGGCTCGGAGGGAGCAACTTGAGATATCGAAAGAGGTCAAAGGGCATTTTGAAAAGGCCGTAACCCAGGCGGAAAAAAAATTCGCAGAGGGAGAGGAGAATATCTCTCAGTCTGCGATCACCAAGCTCAAACTGGGCCTGGCCGGCACCTTAAACGATATTTCTCAGTTCAACAGTGATATCGCGCTGGCCCAACTCCACCTGGAGAAATACCTGGGAGTACGATGGGCCCAAGGAGTGGATATTTCCGGCCCCAAATTTCAACCTGCGAACTTCCCTCATAAAACAGTCGATGAGTTCCTGACAAGCAATTCATCGGGTTCTAAAACCCACAAAGAGTCCAGTTTATTTAATTTGAGGGAAGCCATCATTGCGGTCAACAAGGCCCGGGAACAACTCACGCTGGCGGGCAAGAACCGGAAAATGACTCGTGCTTTGCTGGTAACCGAAGCCGCAAATTATGATTTTGGGATCGGGGACGAAGCCGATCTGTTTGAAGCGTTGATCATTTATACTCGTGTTCTGGTGGGTTATTATGAAGCAATTCACACATTTAACGTTGCGGTAGGTCGCTTTCACAGTCTGTATCATGCTAAATAAGATAGAATCAGCATCCGCAAAGGTTCTAAGCATCGATGATACGCATTGAATTGACCACAATCATTATGCGCGGGCGGAAGCCTGTTTTGATGGGTCGCGGGATGTCCGATTGCATCAGGTTTCCATGGGACACACCCGCGAGCGGGCGATAGCAGGAAAAACGGAGGGCTTGCTTGAACTCGGTGATGAAGTCACTTGGCGAGCCTGGCATTGGGGACTTTGGTGGAATTTGACCTCGCGGATAACCGAATTTGAATTTCCGGTTTACTTTTGTGATGAAATGGTAAAAGGTCCGTTTGAAAGCATGCACCACGAGCATCATTTTGTCGAAACGGAAGGGATAACTCACATGAGGGATCTTTTTCTATTTGAATCGCCGTTTAAGCCGATCGGCCGGTGGGTAGATCAGTGGATACTGAAACCATACATGACGCGGTTGTTAAAAAGCCGTAACCGGTTTCTGAAGGATCAGGTGGAAAGCCGAGCGGCGGTTTCTTAGGGGAAACGATGGCTTCCCTGCTTCAATGAAATTTTGGGATGGATCGCGACGACTGGGAGTCTAAAAAACACTGGGTCGGTCTCAATATGGTTTAGGGAGTGTGCAAGACCCTGAGTCACCGCCTGGTCAAGGCCATGGGCTCTCCCAAAAATGTGTTTCATGCCTCGCGCAAAGAATTGATGGAGGTTGAACGGGTCGGAGATAAAGTCGCCCGGCAGATTCTGGATTTTGATCTGGAAAGAAGTGTCGAGCGGGAATATCAATTGACCCACCGGCGCAATGTCCGGATTCTGACGATTGAGGATCCGCAATATCCATTTCTGTTGAAATCGATTTACGATCCGCCACCGGTGATTTACTATAAAGGAACTTTTTTGGATGAGCGGTCCGTACCGCTGGCAGTGGTAGGCACCCGTAAAGCTTCCAGCTATGGCAGGATGGTGGCTGAGAAACTCTGTGCCGCACTTTCCGAGATGGGAGTTTGTATTATCAGCGGCATGGCGCGGGGAATCGATACCATCGCCCACAAGTCGGCCCTGAAACTGGGAAATCCTACCGTGGCGGTATTCGGGTGCGGATTGGATTATACCTATCCTCCGGAAAGCGGCTCCCTGCGGCGGCAAATCGAGGAGCAGGGTGCTGTTATTTCTGAGTTTCCCATGTCGACCAAACCGGATCGAAATAATTTTCCGGCGCGCAACCGGGTGATCAGTGGACTGTCCCACGGAACCCTGGTGGTGGAGGCGGGAGAGAAAAGCGGTGCACTGATCACCGCTCAGTTTGCCCTCGAGCAGGGTCGGGAGGTGTTTGCCGTGCCGGGAAATATCTATTCCTCCGAAAGCCGGGGAACCCACGCCCTGATCCAAATGGGAGCGAAATTGACGGACAGTCCCGAAGCGATGGTGGAGGAACTTTCCGACTCGGTTTTAGAATTGCTTAAAGAACGGAAAAACAGGGTGCTTGAGTCGATTGAGCTCAACCCGAAGGAGGAACATTTGATGTCCTTGATGTCGGTCCAGGAACAGCATATCGACAGGGTCATTGAAAACAGTTATTTGTCACCCGCCGAGGTTTCAGCTACACTAGTCACGCTGGAACTCAAGGGTGTGATTCGTCAAACCGATGGGAAAATGTTTACCATGAACCCGTCCGATGTTTATTGAGGAGCTATGGGTAAGTCACTGTTGATTGTGGAGTCTCCCACAAAAATTGATACGCTGAAGAAAATCATTGGCAAGGGGTTTACGATCAAGGCCTCCGTGGGTCATCTCAAGGACCTGCCCAAGAAGAAACTGGGGGTGGATATCGAAAATGATTTCAAACCGGATTATATCACCATCCGAGGCAAGGGCAAGATTCTGGCGGCTCTCAAAGCCGCCGCGAAAAAAGCCGACGATATTTATCTGGCGCCTGATCCTGACCGGGAAGGAGAAGCCATCGCGTATCATATTGCCAACGAAGTGACCAAATTGACCAAAGGCAAGGTCTACCGTGTGATGTTCAACGAGCTGACCAAAAAAGCGGTGACCGAGGCTATCAACAATCCCACCGAATTGAATACCAACAAAGTCAATGCCCAGCAGGCCCGCCGTATCCTCGACCGGTTGGTGGGTTATAAAATCAGCCCCCTCTTGTGGAAAAAGGTGCATCGCGGACTCAGCGCCGGACGGGTGCAATCGGTCGCGTTGAAAATGGTTTGCGACCGCGAAAAAGAAATCAAGGATTTCAAACAAGAAGAATACTGGACCATCACCGCCGATTTGAAAGGAAGCAAGGATCCGGAATTTCAGGCCAAGTTGTTCAAGATTGATAAGGATAAGGCGGAAGTGGGCAAGGAGGATCAGGCCCAGGAAATCGTCAAAGCGGCTGAGAAGGGCGAATGGGTTCTGGATGGGGTGACCAAAAAGGAGCGCAAGCGTAACCCCGTGGCCCCGTTCATCACCAGCACCCTGCAACAGGAGGCCTCCCGCAAACTCAATTTTTCTCCAAAGAAAACCATGATGCTGGCCCAGCGTTTGTATGAAGGGATTGCCCTGAAAGGCAAGGGGACGGTGGGCTTGATCACCTATATGCGTACCGATTCCACCCGTATGGCGGATGAGGCGATCGGCAATCTCCGGCAGTTCATTCAGGATAAATTCGGCAAGGAATACGTTCCCGCCAAACCCAATACCTACAAAGTTAAGAAATCCGCTCAGGAAGCCCACGAAGCGATCCGTCCGACCGATTTCCTGATCGAGCCGAAACCCCTCAAGGACCTCATAGAAAAAGATTTGTACCGGCTTTATGAGCTGATCTGGTTGCGGGCGGTATCTTCCCAGATGGTTCCGGCGATTCTCGATACGACGCAGTTTGATATTCGTTCCGGAAAATACACCTTCCGCGCCAACGGTTCGGTGATCAAATTTATGGGTTGTTTGAAAGTGTATGTCGAAGCTACGGATGATGACAGCGGGGCCAGCTCCCGGACCGATAAAATCCTTCCTGACTTAGCCAAGGGGGAAAAACTGAAGTTGTTGAAGATTCTCCCCGAACAACATTTTACCCAACCGCCCCCAAGATATACCGAGGCACTTCTGGTTAAGGCGCTGGAGGAAAAAGGGGTGGGGCGTCCCAGTACCTATGCATCCATCATCAGTGTGATCAAGGACCGGGATTACGTCCGTTCCGAAGAAAAACGGCTGGCTCCCACGGAATTGGGGAGCTTGGTATTCGATCTTCTGATAGAAAACTTTCCGGATATCATGACGGAAGAATTTACCGCGCATATGGAAGACCAGCTCGACCAGATTGAAGATGGCAAAATAGAATGGGTGGACACCCTCAAAGCTTTCTACAAACCATTCGAGAAAGACCTGGTGGAGGCCGAGAAAAAAATGAGGGATATCAAGAGCCAAGTGGAAGAAACCGACGAAGTGTGCGAGAAGTGCAACCAGCCTATGATCATCAAGTGGGGCCGCTTCGGTAAGTTCATGGCCTGTTCCAACTACCCGGAATGCAAAAATACCAAGGAAGTGGGTGGTAAAGACGAAGGCCCCGATGCGGTGAAAGCGGAGGGTAATTGTGATAAATGCGACTCCCCTTTGGTCATCAAAGTCGGGCGTTTCGGCAAGTTCATGGCCTGTTCTGCTTACCCGGACTGCAAATTCACCAAACCCATCAGTCTCGGTGTTTCCTGCCCGGAACCGGACTGCGAAAAAGGATACGTTTCCGCACGGCGTTCTAAAAAAGGACGCACTTTTTACGGGTGCAGCGAATATCCCAACTGCACCTTCACTTCCTGGGACAAACCAGTTGCAGAATCCTGCCCGGAATGCAACAATCCCTACATGGTTCAAAAGTGGAAAAAGAACGAAGGGGAAAGTCTCCTTTGTCCCAAGTGCAATTTCAAAAAATCCATTGAAGCCGCCTAACTCCAACACTCTTACTTGAAGATGAGCTCATCCCTGACCATTATCGGTGCAGGCCTGGCGGGTTCGGAAGCCGCCTGGCAAGCCGCAGAAGCGGGCGTGTCCGTGGTTCTATACGAAATGCGACCGCAGCGTCCGACCCCTGTTCATAAAACCGGAAATTGTGCCGAATTGGTGTGCAGTAATTCCATGGGTTCCAATCAGGATTCCTCCGCCCCCTTTTTATTGAAGCAGGAATTGAGAAATTTGGACTCGCTGGTGATCCGCTCAGGGGATAAAAACAGCGTGCCTGCCGGCAAAGCTCTGGCAGTGGACCGTGACCTGTTCTCGGAAGAGATCACCCGGACACTGGAACAGCATCCCAACATCACTTTGAAACATGAAGAAGTGACGGAGATTCCCATGGAGGGACCGGTGATTATTGCTACCGGCCCGTTAACGTCACCAGTTTTCTCTGAAAAATTATCGCAATTGCTGGGGCAGGATTATTTGTATTTTTACGACGCATTGTCACCTATCATCGATGCTCAATCGATCGATACGGACAAAACATTTTTCGCGTCCCGTTACGGTAAAGGCGATGCGGATTACTTGAACTGTGGCATGAGCCGGGATCAGTATGAGAAATTTATCGATGAGTTGTTGAAGGCTGAGAAAGTATCCCTCAAGGAATTTGAAAAGCCCATCTATTTTGAAGGGTGCATGCCGATTGAAGTGCTGGCGGACAGAGGGCCTCAGACGTTGGCATTCGGACCGATGTAACCGGTCGGGTTGAATCATCCTGATACCAACGAGCGGTTTCATGCGGTGGTCCAATTTATG
>JAUVMD010000090.1 GCA_030600405.1 Nitrospirota bacterium | reverse complement strand
AGGTTTTTTACGGAAATGGGATCGACCGCGCCATAGACACCGTCGCCGCCGATCTGAATGAGGCCCAACCGGTGAAAATAGGTTTTCTCCCGGACAAACTCGGTATCCACGGCCAGAATTTCACAGTTTTCCAGTTTTTGGATCAGTTCGGGAAGATCCTCGTCTGTGGTTACATACATAGGACTTGAGGCAGGGATTAATATTCACGCCAAGTTCTTGTTCTTGGCGGTTCAGGCTATGAACAATCCTGAAGGTTGTACCGGATTAATACGGTTGATTCTTCAATTATAAAGGCAGGAGTACCACCGTTCTATGGAAAAATGGGGTGAGGCGGAAGGTTAAGCTGATTCGTCAAGTTTAACCTGATTATTTTTGGAATTTCCCAAGGTACTCCAACCGGACTCATAATCCAATTCGTCATCTTCTACTCCCATATTCCCGGTAAATTCCCTGCCTTCGTTGTTCCGTTTCCAGTACTTGTTGCTCAATCGCTTGGGGGATATCACTTTCTTTATTTTTCCTTGTTGGTCCAAAACCTTGACTTCATAAAACATAAGAGTCCTCCATCCAGTTAATGGTATATTTCAATAGGATGAAACGGGCTGAGATTTTCACATTTCTAATCATTTCAAAATCAATAAGTTGCAATTAATTTACATTGCATGCCAAGTAAAAGTAAATCGAATGACCTTTTTTGTCAAGGAAATAAGTTCAATAAAATCAATAAATACCAAGCAAACCCTCACAGATGACAGATCAGAGATCGACCGGCAGACTCTTTTCCCACAAAAATCCGGCTCCTTGCCATGAAGGTTTCCCCACTTAACCCCCCGACAACTAAAAACTTATCTGGATATTTTTTCAGAATAAATCTCTCCTGAAAAAATGGTTCGGCTTCGATATTGACTTTTCAGCGGTAATGAAATAAGTTGAATAAAAGAGGTTTATAGCTGTACGCTTCTGATCGGAACTTTATAAGCATATCAACGAAACAGACAGGGGAACGATGAGAATTTTGGGAATTGACTCATCCACTCCGGGTTGCAGTGTTGCACTCCTGAACAACGATACGATCGTTGCAGAACAAGTCGCCGATCCTCGGCCTTCCTATTCCAAATACCTTTTACAGATGGTGGACCAAGTCCTGCAGGAGGGAAAATCCCTTTTGGACAATGTGGATGGGTTTGCGGTGACCATCGGCCCAGGTTCTTTCACCGGGCTGAGAATAGGCGTCAGCCTGCTCAAGGGATTCGTCCTGGCCACGGAAAAGCCTTTCGTAGGGATCAATTCGCTGGAAGCGTTGGCCCGCACACTGGATTCCCCGATGCATCCCATCTGTACGGTACTGGATGCCCGCAAGAGCGAAGTATACGCGGCGGTTTTTGAATCTCAAAAAGACGGCCTGCATCCCCTCATAATAGAAAACGCGCTTTCACCAGAATCATTGTGCGAAAAAATTGAAGCTCCCACCCTGTTTGCCGGCAGTGGCGTGGAACGTTACCGTGAAATTTTTAAAGAGTCCCTCGGTGCCCGCTTTATGGAACCCGAGACTCCACCCAAATTTTCCACTGCCGCAGGCGCTGCAATGCTGGCTTCGCGGCAGTTTGACCATCAAAAACAGTTTGATTTGAACCAACTAAAAATTAATTACATACGAAAATCCGAAGCCGAATTGAGTTTGGGAGGATCATTAGCCGAAAGGAGATCAAACCATGGAAATTGATCCGACGTTGCTGGAAAAAGTTCAAGGCGAAAATGAAGAGTTTAAAAAACTCTACCAGGAACATTTAGATCTGAAACACCGGGTGGAAGAATTGAACAAAATGAATTTCCTGACCCCGGAACTGGAACTGGAAAAGAAAACCGTACAAAAACAAAAGCTGAAAGGCAAGGACCGGATGACCCAAATCATCGAACAATACCAGGCCAGCCCCAGTTAAAACGGTTCTTCCAGACCCATTGGAATCCCTATTAACCCAAACCGGCCGCGCTCACAGACTGTGGCGCGGTCTCAGGTTTGGGGGAAACTGCACCTCGAATCCCCTCTAAAAGAAACTGCCAAGACACCACGCGGTCGGCGGGAAGGTAATCACCGATAACGCCCACCAGCGTTTGCGCCATTTGAGGATTCCGCCGAAGCAATGTCACCACTCCATCGCACCACCGGCGCCGGTAAATGAACTTCTGCAGGATTCGGCTGAGGATAAATTTCTTGCAGAATTCCTCCTGTCTCTGCCGTTCGTACTCCGCCAAAAAGTTTCTGGAAAAGTCCCCCGCCGCAAACGCCTGGTGAATGACCCCGGCCGCTAACTGGGCACTTCGAAGCGAAAGGTATACTCCCTCCCCCGTAAACGGATCGATGAACCCGGTCGTGTCTCCGGCAAGAACCAGACCGCCACACGGTACGGGCTGGACATCATAGGCCAGCGATCCCACCGACCGCACCCGCTCTTTAAGTCGGGCTCCCGCCAGCAGTGATTGACGCCGCTCGTTGCCCAGCACCACCGCTTGATAGAACATGCCCAACTCCTGTCCTTTGACATGCCGGTTTTCCACCACCAGCACCACGTTGACGGAATCGTTCCCCACCGGCGCCATGCCCGTGTAACCGGGCGAGCTGATATGCATATAGCAGTAATCATGCGGGAACTGAATGTTTTCCCAATGTGCGGCGAGAGCGATTTTTCCCGGACCCTTCCGCCGCCGGATCAATCCCAGACGGCGCAGGGACAATCCGTTGCGCCCGCTGGCATCCACCACCACCGACGCCTAAAACGTAAACGGCCGGTTGGCCTCGTCCTGCCCTTTTACTCCAGTGACCCGGTTTTCTTCAAATAGAAAGTCATCCACGGCATGCCGTTCCCGAACCTCAACGCCCTGTTCCGTCAACTTTTGAACCAGCAAGTGGTCCAACTGCAACCGGGAAAGCGACAGGCTGGTCATCGGCTTTACCCGTCCGGGGCACGGGGGATGATCAATACACAATTCCGGCTTGCCGTAGGAAGAGATCGCCACGCCCTGCAATCGCACCGGATTGGATTGCTGAATGGTATCCAGAACGCCGAGCTCTTCCAGAATGTCATCGGCGGCGGGACTGATGAACTCGCCGCACACCTTGTCGCGTGGAAACGAGGTCCGGTCTAGTACCAGTACCCGCAGTCCTTTCTGATGCAGGAACAGGGCGCTGGCGCATCCCGCCGGACCTGCGCCTATGATGATCACGTCGTACTGACTCATATTCTTATTCTCACTAAGACTACCTTGCCTCAATAAATAAATTAAGTCTTGTTCTCAACCAATGCGATCCGGTAAGGAAAATGACGGCACACTTCAAACTGTTGCCAGCCCGCTTCTTGTGCCATAGCTCGCATTTCCTCCGGTGTGAAGGCATTCATCACGGACACAGGAGCGTCGTAGCGAGTCAACTGGTTCTGCGTCAATAACCGCGTCAAAATATAAATCGAAGCGTAGGCCACCCGGCTCCGGTGCAGGTCGTTAACGATTACTCCACGCCTCGCTAACTTTGAAAAACTTGCCAGCAGGGCCACCGCCTGTTCCCTGGAAAAATGATGCAGGGAAAGCGAATTGATCACCACGTCAAAACTGTTCTCCTCGAATGGCATATTCAACGCGTCGCATTGCACGAAACGGATTTCCGGAAACTTTTGGGCCTCCTCCTGCGCGAAGCGGATCATCTTGCGGTTGATGTCAATGGCCGTCACCTGCACCGGGATTCCCCGCCAGCGGGCGTAACGGATCACTTCTAACGGTTGATCCGCGGAACCGGTGGCGGCATCTAAGATATGGATGGGTTGTGAGGAAGTATACCGATCGAAAAACCGGCCGATATGGTGCAAAAGCACCCGGTATCCACTCAGGTAGCGATTAACCCTTCGGACGTCCTGCAGGCTGTCTTTGACTTCCGCAAACGGAGCTTCATCTAGATCGAGCAGTTCAGGCCGCAGGTTGCGCAGTGGAGCTGAAAAAATCATGGTGGGTCAAACCCTTTGCGCTGGAACTCGCAAGACGAGCCTTAATTCTGGAAGAAAAACCATTGCTCCCGGCGACTCAATTTCTTTTTGAATAAATTCAACGCAATGTTTTTGGCGATGAACCGCGTCTGGGGAAGCACGATCAAAAATCCCATCACGTCGGTCACCAGTCCCGGCATCAGAAGCAGTTTACTGCCCACGTTCATGACGGCGCCGTTGACCACTTCGTCGCTCGGCAGGGTGCCCGACTTCAAATGCCACTGCATTTTTCCGTACCACTCCTCGCCGTAACTGCGGCCGTTGATCACCCCCAGCAGGAGCGTGAACATGGTCAGCGAAATGGTGTTGAGCACGCTGATCTGCGTGCCCAGCCAGGTCAGAGATAAGATTTCTACTGCGGTAGCAACAGTCAAAATGATATAGGGGACGATCATTCTATGGCTTCACTATAAAGAGGTGACCTTCAAAAACAAACACTCGCCGGTTCATTGCCGGATGCCAGCATTCTATTATAGGGATGGACAAATCACAAGGTATCCCTTCCACATGACCCTATTCTCCATGGAATCAACTGCCCCCCTGGACCTCACGCAGGAACACAACGAGCCGGCGCAGGGTGTCGGCGTCCACAAACTGCTCCATATCCTGCTTGTCTGTGTTGGCCTCGTCGTGAAACGCGGTGAAATCTTTTTTGAATTTGGGGCCGTCCATCCCTTTGGCGAAATCATAGGCATTCAGCAAATCCGTCCCCTTATTACCGCCGATGCCTTTCAGCGAGTGGCAGAACAGGCAGTTGTCCTTGAAGGCTTGCCCCCCCCGGTGCGCGTGCATCGATTTCAATGCCACCGCGTCCAGCGGCGCGTAATATTCTGATAACCGCACGAATCGCAGTTCCCGGATATTCGCCGTCATGAACCGCTCCTGATGCGGCGCCTCTTTATTGTCCGGGACGATCACCACCCTCGGATTCAGCCAAGCGGGCCGTTTCACGTTCGGCGACAGTTTCATCTCCAGCGCCAGCCGGAGATCGTAACTGATAATATCATCGATGGAAATGATGCCCTGGTAGTCGTCGTGGCAATTGAGAAGCACCGCATCCCACCGCTCCTCGGGATGGAATCTCCGGACCAGTTCCGTCAGCGCCACCGCGCGAAACTGCGATCCCTTAGTGTGCATGCCCCGATCAAAATAAGCACTGTCAATCCATTCCGAGCGCAGATGCTCCAAGACCTGCGGATGCACCCGTCCCTCCATTGAGAAGGGAAAATCCTTCAAATAAGAATCATCCCCGCTGCCATGAGAACAACCCGTCCCCAATCCCATGAAAATCAACAGGATGAAAAAGCTCAACTTTTTTCTGATAAGATCTGCCAAATCCGCTTCCGCCCTTCAAAAATATGATAAGATTCTCTGTCGATTAACGCGAACCCAACGGCCTTCCGGAGGCCATCTCTTTATAAGATAAGGATTTCGCCCGCATTCAGGGCAATATATCATGGAACCGACAGCAACCGAAGCTCCGCCCGTTGAACAGAAAAACCCGTTCCGAGCCTACTCCATTTCGTGGAACCTCACCAAGCGGTGCAACCTGAACTGCGACCATTGCTATCTGGACGCGGACTTCCGTGGCGGCTTCCGTACCGACGAACTCAATACTGAAGAATGCTTCCGCGTCGTCGACCAGATCGCTGAGGTCAACCCCAACGCGTTTCTGATTCTCACGGGAGGCGAACCGCTCCTGCGTCCCGATATCTACGACATTATCAAATACGCCGCCGACCGAAAGTTCATGGTGGTACTCGGTACCAACGGCACCATGATCAACCGTGAGAATGCCCGGAAGATCAAAGAAGCCGGCGCACACGGCGTCGGCATCAGCATCGACTCGATGATCGCTGAAAAGCACGACACGTTCCGCGGGGTCGACCAGGCCTGGCAGAAGTCGATGAACGCCTTCAACATCCTCAACGAAGTGGGCGTCGATTTCCTCATCCAGATGTCGGTGTCCGAAATGAACTATAAAGAAATTCCCGACGTGATCGCCTTCGCCGAGAAAATCGGCGCGGTGGCGTTCAACCTGTACTTCCTGGTGTGCACCGGACGTGGCCAGGGCAATACCGACATCTCCAACGCGGCCTACGAAGAAGCCCTGCAAATTCTGT
>JAUVMD010000150.1 GCA_030600405.1 Nitrospirota bacterium | reverse complement strand
GAGCCGTACATGCACACCGGCGTGTTCTTTACCCTGGAAGAGGTGATTGAGTTCTACAACAAGGGTGGAGAAGACCCCAGGGCGGGAGTGAAAGACCCGCTGATGAAGCCGCTCAAACTAACGAAAAATGAACAAGCGGCTTTGGTGGCTTTTCTCGGAGCGATCAGCAGCGATAAGAAGCCGGGCGCAGATTTCAAGATTCCAAGAATACCGCCCGACGGAATCATGACCGCGGCCGGTGTCTTGATTGAACTGCCGCAAAAAAAGGGGAAAAAGAAGTGACACACAGAGAATTCGATTTTCGAATCATTGAAATAAATATAAGAAAAAAAAGGAGATAAAAAATGGACAAGATCGACAATACAAAGAAACAAGACGTCGATACAACTCCGGAAATCGACACCCAGGAGGCCCCTCAGGAGGCTCCTTGTATTTCGCGCCGGCAGTTGCTGATAACCGGCGGGAAGATGGGCGGACTGGCCGCCATGTCCATGCTCCTTCCGCCCCAGGTGTGGGCAGGAAAGAGCAAAAGGAGCGGCATGGTCAGTTCGGCAGTCACCGCGCGCACCGCACGCTATCCCCGGATAAAGGTGGGCCGGTTAAGCGCCCTCAAACAGGACAAACCCGTCATCATTCGTTATCCCGGAAAGGCCGATGGCCAAAAGGCGCTTCTCATCAAGCTGGGTGAACCGGCGCTCGGCGGCATCGGTCCTGATCGGGATGTCGTGGCCTTCAACGCCTTTTGTACCCATCAGGGAGGACCGCTCGAGGACCAGTACGACGCTAAAAACAAAATCATGGGACCCTGTGAGTTTCATCTCTCGTCGTTTGATCTGACCCGGCATGGGATGATGGTCAGCGCTTCCGCGGTCCAGAACCTGCCGCAGATCGTGTTGGAATTGAAGGGAAATGATATCTATGCGGTAGGCGTCCTGGGACTGATTTACGGATACCCCGACAATTTGTTGGGGGTGTGACCAGAGAATTGGTCCATGAAGTTATCGATGATTCCAAAAAAAGGAATAAACATAAAAATGGAGGTAACGAACCATGAGTAACGCCGGAAACAATATATCTTTTTCGACAGTCTTGCCGGAGGATCGTGTACCGCTTCCTCCGCCGGACGCCGACATCAAACCCACCGCCTGCGACTACTGTATAGTCGGCTGCGCGTACCGGGCCATCACCTGGCCGGTGGGGAAGGAAGGCGGACCGAAAGCAAATGAAAACGCTTTTGGGGTGGATTACCCGATCACGGAATCGCTGGTCGGAAGTTGGCCCAGCCCCAATCAGCATACCATCGTGCTCAAGAACGGCGAGCCGCACCACTGCATCGTCACCCCCGCCATCAGCGAACGGGTCAACCGGTCCGGGAACCACAGCGTTCGGGGCGGCGGCATCGCCCAGAAATGCTATAGCCCGTGGAAGCCGACTGCCGACCGCCTGCAAACACCGCTGTTGCGGGTGCGGGGGTATCTGCAACCCATTTCCTGGGAAGACGCCACCACCATCGCGGCGGAAGTGGGACGCTATGTGTTCGACAAATATGGCGAGATGGCCTACGGGGTAAAGGCATACTCTTACCAGTTTTACGAAAACACCTATGCCATTACCAAGCTGGCTCTGCAGAGTATCGAAACCCCGGTCTACGCCCATCACGACAAACCCTCCGCCCAGGATGACGCTTCAGGGCTTGAGGACATGGGCATCGACACCTTCGGCCCGTCCTATGACGATTGGGCGGAGTCCGACGTGATTTTCATCTCGGGAACCGATCCCTATGAGACCAAAACAATTCTGTTCACCGAACATATCATGGAAGGCCGCTGCAAACTGGTTATGGTCCTGCCCCGCAAGTCCAGGGGAGTGACCTGGGCCGAGGAAAACGACGGCATATGGCTCCAGGTGACCGTTGGTACCGATACCATCCTGCACAACGCCATGTGCCGGTACATCATCGAAAAGGGCTGGCAGGACCAGCACCATATCGACGAATGGGCCGCCGGTTCCGAGGAGTTGGATTGGGGCATGGGACGGGGAACCCGGAACACGCCCTGGCAGTGGCGCTCCACCCGTTGGGGCAAGTCCTTCAAGAAGTGGAAGAAATGGCTGCTGAAGGAAAAATACGCTGAGATGGGCTACGCCGTCAAGATGACCGGCATTCCGCGCAAGAAAATCATCGCGGCCTGTAAACTGCTCACCGGCGGCGGCAAGAAGAGACGCCCCAAGGCGTCGTTCATGTTGGAGAAAGGCAATTACTGGTCCAACAACTATCTCAACACCATTTCGTTTGGCAACCTGGCCATCATCTGTGGCGCAGGAACCCGCGACGGCCAGGTCATCGGCCGCGCCGGCGGCCATCAGCGCGGCGGCGTGAGCGCGGCTTCTTACCCGCGTTCGAAAACGCCCGAACGCTTTGGCAAGATCGGCCGCAAGGCACTCAACGTGGATAACTGGGTGCGGACCGGACACGTCCGGTTCATGTGGGTCATTGGAACCAACTGGATCGAAGCGATGCAAGGCTCGCAGGATCTGGGTGACTACATCAAGGCTCACACATCCGCTAGCAAGCATCAGATCGAGCGCTTTGAGGTCGAGCATGCCATTCAGGTGCTGAAGGCGCGTGCCGACGCCGGCGACATGGTGTTGATCAACAATGAAATCTACTTAAGGACCATCGGCAACCAGTTCGCCGACCTGGTCATGCCTGCCGCGACCTGGGGCGAAGAGGATTTCACGCGCGCCCAGGGAGAACGGATTCTCAGGATCTACTCGAAGTTCTACGATCCTCCGGGCGACGCCAAGCCGGACTGGTGGATCATCGCGCAGGTGGCGAAAAAGATGGGTTTTGAGGGCTACAACTGGAAGACTTCAGAGGACGTCTTCAAGGAACTGGGCCGCTTCACCCGGAACAGCCGGCAGGACCTGGCGCCGCTGCTCATGTGGGCCAAGCTCAACGGCAAACAGCCGTATGACGTGTTGCGCCAGCGCGCCGCGACGGGATACCAACTGCCGCTTCGCCTGCACAACAACCGGTTGATCGAAACCAAACGCCTGCACAATCCGCACGTGCATATCGAGTCCCCGCAGGGAATCTCGACCAAGCTCAAAAGGGCGGGAAGCTTCACCAAACCCTCCGGCAAGCTTATTCTGCACGTGGCCGACTGGAAACTGTTCGAGGACTATTACGAACGGATCAAGCCGAAGAAGGAGAAGGGCGAGCTGTGGGTCACCTGTGGCCGGATCAACGCGATCTGGCAGTCCGTCTTCGACGACCTGCGCAAACCGTACATCATGCAAAAGCATCCGATGAACTTCGTCGAGATGAATCCGAAGGATGCGAAGGCGCGGGGACTCAAGAACGGCGATATCGTCGCGATGGAGAACGATGAGGTCTACATACAGAAGGGTGGTTTTTACCGCGCCCGGCATAAGGACTTCTTGTTCACCAACCTGGAGAAAGACGGGTACATCTACAAGACCCAGGGTTCGGCGTCGGCCATGGTCTACGTGACCAGTGTCGTACCGCCCGGCACCACCTTCATGTATTTCATGTGGCCGGGTGGGGGTGCGTCCAACGCCCTGTCGTCCGCGGTGGCAGATCCGCTGACCAACGCACCGCGATACAAACTTGGGAAGGCTGTTTTCCGCAAAATCGGCACCATCCCGGATCATTTGAAGGCAAGGATGACCTTCAAGGAGAAAGCGTAGTACTTCGATCATGGATCCCCACCTTAAGCCCGGCTTAAGGTGGGGTTGAGAAAAGCCAAAAATAAAAGGAGAAAATTATGTATCGGATATTAATGTTTGCAGCCGCGATAATGCTCGTCGGAATCTGGCAGGCAGATAGTGTTTCTGCCTATCAGGAAGCGTCAGTGACGGACGGCGGCACGGTCAGCGGTAAAATCACTTACAAAGGAACACCCCCGGAGCCCGAACATTTCCGGGTCGTGAAAAACCCGGAATTCTGCGGTGAAGAGCGGGATTTCTATCATATCGCGGTCAAAAAGGGCGTGTTGCTCGATGCCATCGTAGTGATCGAGGGAGTGGAGAAGGGCAAGCCGATGGCATCACAGACCATGAGTATGGTGGGCCAGAACTGTACATTTTTACCTTACACGGGTGCTGTAGAAAAGAAGGGCAAAGGCAAGAAAAACCGTCCAGTCCTGGAGGTCCTCAATGAGGATACAGTCATCCACAATCCGCATCCGTTCGAGATGATCGGTGCGGGACGGCGCTCTTTGTGGAACATCGGTCTGCCTGAAAAAGGCGATAAATTATCCAAGGGACTTCGAGTCAAGAGGGGCAATGTCGTTAAGGTTCAGTGTGATCAGCATGACTTCATGCATGCCTGGATCCGGGTCACGACCAATCCCTATTGGGTATTAGTTGGAAAAGACGGGAGTTATAACATCGACCAGGTTCCACCTGGCAAATACACGCTGGTGGCCTGGCATCCGATTCTCGGTGAGCAGAAAAAAGATATTACCGTGGGAGCTAAGGGCACCGTCAAGGCCAGCTTTGAGTTTTCAGGAGCCGGTACTGGGCGGTAAGAATGTCCTGATCTTTCTTTAATAATAATTCTGGAAGCGGCCCAGTCCGCACTGAAAAATACAAATAACTGAAAGGAAGGTGTATGGTGATGAAAATGAGGCAAAGCAACAAGCCAATAATCGGGCGGGCCGCCATAAGCGTCATCTTGATAGCTTTATTTTTGATAGCTTTGTTTATGGTAAGTTCCGTGACTTTCGCT
>JAUVMD010000289.1 GCA_030600405.1 Nitrospirota bacterium | reverse complement strand
TCGGGCATAGGCCTCCTGGGCCCCTTGTGAATTCTCAAAAATACCAAATACCGCAGAACCGCTTCCAGAAAGCAGTGTTCCGTTCGCATTCAGTGAATTCAACTTTTGCTTGATGCTTTCGACGACCGGAAGCTTTTTAGTAACAATAGGTTCTAAGTCATTGTGCAAATGCGTACCCAAACTGGCTATTTTCGACTGGGAGAAAAATTCGAGCAAAATATTAATATTTTTTAAGTTTTTTGTCAAATCGAAATTGAGCGCGTGGTAAACCTCGGAAGTGGCCATGGATACCCTCGGATAAACCAGAATAACATGAAATTTTTTAGAAGGTTGCAAAGGAGTCAAGCGTTCGCCCCGACCCCGCCCCAAAGCCGAAGGCGCGCACAGAAAGAAGGGTATATCTGAGCCTAATTGAGCGGCTATTTTAGAAAGCTCGGCGGACTTCAGTTTCAGATCCCAGAGCCGGTTCAGCCCTCTCAGGACTCCAGCCGCGTTGCCACTGCCGCCGCCGAGCCCGGCACCCATGGGAATTTTCTTGTTCAGGACCATGCGGCAACCCAGCCCGCTCCTCTCCGGAACGGTCTCCTGCAACAGGCGGGCGGCCCGGATCATCAAATTGCTCTCGTCGGTGGGCACCCTGGGATCGTCGCACACCAGCTCGATCTTGTTCTCAAGGGATTCCAGTGCAACGGTATCGTACAGGCTGACCATTTGGAAAAGAGTCTCCAAATCGTGATACCCATCGGGGCGTTTGCCGAGAATGAAAAGTCCGAGATTGATTTTGGCGGGGGTTTTAAAAACAAGTTTCATGGGTCGGGATGGGGCTCAGTGGCTTCCGGGCACATTCAATTGAAAGGCGTCTTCCGGCACCCCTTGATTGATGAGGGGGTTATTGAATTTCATGACCAACTCATCGCCTAGCAGCGGGCGTTGCACGGTAATGGTATGGGGGAACAGGTGCCCTTCCGCTTTTTGGTAATCTTCCCATTGCACCGTGTAAACCCGTTTCCCATCTTTCCATTTGACGAGCCGGACGGGAAGGATGGTTTGCGTATCCACTTCAATCTCCAGTGGATCGTTGCGCTCGGAATCCACAGCGGTAATATGATAATTTCCGGTTTGGGGACTCCAGCGGACGCCTTTCAGGTCGAGGGAAGCGAGCCGGGGAATCTTGCCCGAAAACACGCTGATGTATTCGCGAAAATCGAAAACCGTCCCAAACGTCCGCATCATAATATCCCACACCTCCCAATTCCGGTACAGTTTGTTGCTTTTGGTATCGTACAGAAGAATTTGCGTTTGATCTGAAATCAATACACCGACCGGTTGACCGAACAGGCTTAGAGTATCCAGCCGTAATGAGGTTTCTCCATCAATTAAAAGCACCTGCTTGAGGTTGTGATTATTCTCCCGAGTCTTGATCGAGGATTTGACCATGGATTTAACATTATGAATGCCATTCTGCCGTGTCGTCAATTGTTGGAAAATCTCATCGAGAGTTAGAAATTGCGCGGGAGGTTCAACCGGTCTGGGGGGTGGTAGAGTTTCACAAGCGGTCAGGACACCCGCCAAAAAACACAGGAGGAGTTTAAGTTTTTGCTTCATCAAAGTGATTAGAAGGAGGGAAAGGAATCAAAAACTTTGCAACATCAATTGGTCAGCCTTACGGATTTTCTCGCGAAGTGTTTTCGGGTCGGGAATTTCTCCGGAAGGATCTTCCAGTCTTTTCAGAGTCAACGCCAAGCTGGTTTTCCAGGCTTTACGGGCTTCCGTGGTATTATCCATGGAAAAATACACGTCTCCCAAATGATCATAGAGCACCGGATCGGGCTGGGCGTACACCATGGCTTTTTTGATGTGTACCAACGCCTGCTCCGGCTCACCTTTTTTGTGATAAATCCATCCCAGGCTGTCCAGAAAATATCCGTTTCGGGGCTGAATATTCAGCGCCTGCTCCAAGTGACTCAGCGCCTTATCGAGATCTTCTCCCTTCGTCGCGTAAATATACCCGATGAAGTTGTGCGCATTGGAATGATGCGGGTTGATTTCCAGGGTACGCTTCATGCTGTCGATGGCCTTGTCGTACTGCCCCAGCCGCTCGAGGAGCGCACCCTGCTCAAAATAATATGTATCTTTTTTGTCATTCAGTTTGATGGCCTTGTTGATATTCTGGTAGGCCTCTTCATTTTCATTCAACGACATGTAGGCTAATGCCAGTGCATGATACAACCGGTCATTATCAGGATCCATGATCACGGCCTTCTTGAGGAGCTCGATGGACTTGCGCATCTCCTTGTTCAGCCCGTAGAGCCGCGCCAGATTCAACAGGATATCAATCGATTTTCCATCGGCGTCGTCCTTCCGATAGGCTTCCACTTCGGTGATGGCTTTATCCATCCTTCCGAACAACTCATAAATTTTGGCGATGATGAGGCGTAGTTCCTTGTCGTCTTCATTGGCGAGCGCCAGGCGAAACTCGTCCACGGCTTCGAGATAAACCGCCTGCTCATAAAAAATGATGCCGATCTGGGTGTGGATGTTGGCCTCACTCGGCTCATAAGGCGTCAGGTCAGCCACTTCTACGCTGTCGGTCGATTTGGCACCGGTAACAGCATCGAACCGTTTTAAATGTTCGTTGATTTTTTTATCGCCGGGTTTCAGTTTCAAAATAATTTTGTATTGCTCCATCGCCTCCGGATATTTTTTCTGAAGCTCCAGCACACGGGCCAGGTTTTCCCGGGCTTCGATGAAGCTGGGGCGAAGGGTCAGGGATTTCTTGAATTTTTCCTCCGCGTTCTGCATTTCACCGGTACGCACCAGGGCCGATCCAAGATAGTGATACCCCAGAGGGTTGGCCGGTTCCACCACGGTGGCCTGCTGGAACAACTCGCGCGCATCTTCGTATTGCTTTAACGCCCGCAGATTGTACCCGGCGAGCAAATAAGCACGGGCGTTGGAAGGTTCTATTTCCATGACCTTTTTATAGTG
>JAUVMD010000206.1 GCA_030600405.1 Nitrospirota bacterium | reverse complement strand
TTCCTTGATCACCGGAATCGGCGCGAACAGGATATTGGGATCGAGGTTGCCCTGAATCGGCGTGTCGTGACCGATCTGCCACCACGCGTCATCTAGATGAATGCGCCAGTCGAATCCCATTGCATCGCCACCCGCTTCATGGATCAAGGGAAGCATGCTGGAGGTGCCGGTACTGAAATTGATCACAGGTACGCCGACGTCCTTCAAACCATCGAACACTCGGCGGGTGTGGGGCAGAATATATTTCTGATAATCGCCGGGACTCAGGCACCCGACCCAGCTGTCAAAAATCTGCAGGACCTGCGCCCCTGCCCAAACCTGCATCTTGAGGTAATCGACCAGCACGTCAGCTACCTTGGTCATGAGCAGTTGCCAGATACCCGACTCGTCGTACATCATTAACTTGGTGGTGGTGAAATCTTTCGACTTGCCGCCTTCCACCATATAACTGGCGAGGGTGAACGGCGCGGCGGAAAACCCGACAAGCGGCATTTTTTTGGAAATCTCTCCCCGCACCATTTTGATAGCCTTACCAACATAACCCAACTGCTCCTCGGAGTTCACCGGCTTCAGCGCTTCGACATCTTTGCGGGTGCGCACAGGACGGGGAATGGACGGACCGTCACCCGCGGTAAATTCGAGGCCGGTGCCCATCGGCTCCAGCGGCAGAAGAATATCCGCGAAAATGATGGCGGCGTCGACTCCCAGCACCTCCAGCGGTTGCAGGGTGACCTCGCAAGCCAGCTCCGGGGTTTTACAAAGCTCGAGAAAAGTATGCTTTTCCTTGAGGTCCCGGTAAACCTTCATATATCGTCCCGCCTGGCGCATGAACCAGACCGGGGTGCAATCCACCGGCTCGCCCCGGAGTGCCTTCAGAAACCGGAAATCTCCGTTTTTATCCATTCCACCGCCTTGTTGGTTTGAATTCAAAGATTTTGATTATAGGCCGGGCAACCGGACAATATCAAACCGTTTTTATGCGTTCTATTTCAGCGAGAACCTCAGCATCGGCCTCTCCGGAAAGGTGCTGTTCGAACAGCCGAAGGGCTCCCTGCCCCAGCAGTTCTCCGAGGGCCCAGACCACATGGGAGCGAATGAGGGGCTCTGGGTCGGAAAGCGCCTGAGTGAGCACTGGAACTGACTCCGTTTGCCCGGAATTACCCAGGGCCACTGCAATGTTTCTCAGCAATCCCCGGCGTTTGGTGCGTTTGACGGGGCTTTTCCGGAACCGTGACCGGAAGCCCTCGTCGTCCAACTGCATCAATTCGATCAGCCCTTTAACCCCCTCCCGCTCCTGAAAAGCGGGTTCCTCCGTAGCTACGGCATAGGGGTTCCATGGGCAGACAATCTGGCAGTCGTCACATCCGTAAATGCGGTTGCCGAGTGCTTTGCGGTATTCGTGGGGAATAGCCCCCTTGAGCTCGATGGTTAGATAGGAAATGCATTTGCGGGCATCGAGGACATAGGGTGCAACAATAGCCCCGGTCGGGCAGATATCGATACAGGCCGTGCAGGTGCCGCAATGGTCTTCTGCCGCTTCAGAGGGTGGCAGGGCCACATCCATCAGAATTTCGGAGAGAAAATAGTACGATCCGACCCCCTCGGTGAGCAGGTTGGTGTGCTTGCCGATCCACCCTAACCCCGCCTTCTCGGCCAACGGTTTTTCGAGGATGGGGCCGGTATCGACATAACTTTTGGTCCGGCAACCAGGGAACACCTCGGCCAGACAAGCCTCCAATTGCCGCAGGCGGGGCTGGATGAGATCATGATAATCCAGATTCCAGGCGTAGTTGGAAATATCGCCAGTTTCCGGTGCCTCCAGGTATTCCAGGGTCCGGGGGGTGGTGAAATAAGACGTGCCGAGGCAGATGACGCTTTTCACGTCGGGCAGGACCCCATCGAGATCCAGCCGTTTGGCCTCCCCGCGTTTCATATAATGCATCTCCCCGTCGAAATTTTGGGCGAGCCACTGCTGGAACCGCTCCCCCGCCTTCGCCACATCAGGCGGAGCGACACCGAACCCCTCGAACCCCAACTCCAGGGCTCTGCGGCGGATTTTAACCAGTTTTTCCTGGATGTCCTTGCTTTCAGCCATTTGGAATATTATTGATAAGAACGGGGAAACTCTGATAGGGTGCCCTTTCAGCACCTTAACAAGCCCAACTCTAATGAATAAAACAGGTTACATCTATCACCCATTATACCTGGAGCATGATACCGGCCAGCATCCGGAAAATTTCGGACGTCTGGTAGCGATAGAAAAGCACCTCAAAGATTCCGATATCAACTCCCAATTGCAACGGTACGAGCCGCGGCCCGCCACCTTGGACGAGATCGGTCTGAACCACGTTGCGGGCTATGCTGAATCCGTGCAACGTAAATGTGAAGAAGGTGCCAGTAGCCTGGACCCGGACACCTCGGTCAGCACAAAGTCATTTGATGCCGCCCTGCTCAGCACCGGAGCGGGATTGAAGGCGGTCGACCTGGTGTTGGACGGCACCTGCGACAATGTGTTTTGCGCCGTGCGTCCGCCGGGCCATCATGCAGAACATGACCGGTCCATGGGATTCTGCCTGTTCAACAATGTCGCCATTGCCGCTGATTACGCCATCGAGAAAAAAGGTCTCGACCGCGTGTTCATTTTCGACTGGGACGTGCATCACGGCAACGGCACCCAGCATTCGTTTTATTCGAAGAGCAACGTTTATTACAGCAGTGTCCATCAATACCCGTTTTATCCGGGAACCGGGGCCGCGGAAGAAACCGGTACCGGCGACGGTCTGGGTAGTACGCTCAATTTTCCGCTACGCGCCTATTCGCGGGACGAGGATTATCTGGCGCTGGTCAAAGACAAGCTCATCCCGGAAATGATCCGGTTCAAGCCGGATCTTATTATTTTATCCGCCGGGTTCGACGCACATGCCAACGACCCGCTGGCGCAGATGGAAGTCTCCACCGAATGTTATGGCGAAATGACGCGATTGATCGTCACCGCCGCTGATGAAATCTGCAATGGACGCCTGATCTCCATGCTGGAAGGCGGTTACGATCTGAATGCACTGGCCGACTCGGTGCACGCGCATTTGAAAAACCTGCTCTCATAATTTTAAGGAACCTATTTTACCATGTTGCAACAACACTTGAGACAACTCACCGATAAAGTGATCGAAGCCCTCAACGTCGGGACGATGGAGATGGTCAACTTGCGCCAAACGCTCCTGACTCCGGACTTTATCCTGATCGGCCTGCTGGAGCAACAGGATTCGCGGATCGCCAAACTGCTGGAAACCTATTATCCCGAAGACAAAAAACTGACGCGGAAAATTCTGGACCGCCTGTTCGAACTGCAGGAAGGGGAAACCAAGCACGAGGAACAGCAGATTCAGCACATCCATCTGGCTAAGGAAACCGACACCCTGTTCGAGATCGCCATGGAGGAGGCCAAAAAGCTGGGGGACCGCTACGTCAGTGTCGGCGCCATGTTCCTGGCCCTGTTCGATTCGCGTGTAGGCCAGACGGCGGACGTCCTTCAGGAATTCGGGCTGATATACAATAAGGTTAAGGAAGACCTGGAGATCATGCGCGGCGGCATCAACATCGACGAAAAAGACGGCGAAGGCAAGATGGATGTACTGAGCCAGTACACCACCGACCTCACCGACATGGCGCGGCGTGGGGACTTGGACCCCGTTATCGGCCGCGAAAAGGAAATCGACCGCATTATCCAGATCCTGTCGCGGCGCAAGAAGAACAACCCGGTACTGATCGGTGAACCGGGTGTGGGTAAAACCGTCATCGTTGAAGGGCTGGCACAAAAAATCGTCAAAGCCGAGGTTCCCAACTCGCTGTTGAACAAGCGCGTCAAGGTTCTCGAAATGTCCGAGCTCATCGCCGGCGCCAAAATGCGCGGCGAATTTGAAGAACGCATGAAGGCCGTGAAGGATGAAATCACCAGCGCGCACGGCAGTATCATTTTGTTTATCGATGAACTGCATACCATCGTGAGCGCCGGTGCAGGAGCGGGCGGCGTCGACGCCTCCAACATGCTGAAAGCCGCGCTCGCCAAAGGACAACTGCAATGCATTGGGG
>JAUVMD010000242.1 GCA_030600405.1 Nitrospirota bacterium | reverse complement strand
GTTTTCGACCACCACCTCTCCAATCAAAAGAGGTAGAACCTTGACTTCGAGAAACAAGCTTTCCGCCCACAGCAGTTGGTGGCCTCCTTCGCGATTGCGTACGGTCAACCCGCCGGCTTCCAGACCCAAGCCGTGAGAATACCCCAAATCGAGAAATTGTATCTCCACCTGTGTGCCGGTTTTTTCGGACAGGGATTGTGCCAGGGATTCCCGGAGTGTATTCATGTCCAAAAACATCAGGATCGCCAAAACTCCCGCGAGGAGCAGGGCGCACCCCAGCGCCATCACCTTTAAAAGTTTTTTCCACCTTTTGTGGGGTGAATTTTTCCAGGGGGTGTACTCAGAATCATTGGAAACACGGCTCATAGAGACATCTTATAGAATGAAACGCTTCCATGGAAGAGGGTATCCTGAAATATAAGGGTTTGGGGAGTCAAAAGGATTGCTTTTATAGGCTATATGGAATAAAAAAAATAAGGAGACGGTCAGGACTGAGGTCTCAGCCTGCCGTCTCCAGTAAAACGATTGGTTTTTTAGGGGGTAATTATCGGAATTAAAATCCGAAACCGCCGTGGTTGGGCGCTATCATGCACGCCAGCATGGGAAGCGAGAGCCAGGCGTTGGTGCGGCTGGCCAGAAAAGCGGTCCGCTTGGCTTTGGCCAAGGCGTCGCCTTCCAATTCTCCGGCGATGATTTTTTTCTGGTTGGGCCAGATGAGAACCCACACGTTGAACGCCATGATGATGCCCAACAGCATTCCAACCATGATCTCAGGACTGGGAATGCCCTGCACCTTGCCGCGTCCGAGAACGTAGTAAATAATTCCCGTGATCACCGTCCACAAGGCCGCGTGCCGGAACAAGAATAATGCCTTCGGCAGAATGATCTGCGTGTACGCTTTAGCCGCACCCGCTTCGGTCATCTTGGGCATGGCCTGCACCTGCACCAAGTTGAAAAAGTACAGCAGGCCAATCCAAAGGATTCCAACCAGCACATGAAAAAATTCAGCTATCCACATAAGCGCCCTCCTAAAGTTCCAAATTGATGTTGGTATATGGTAAACCTGAAAATCCGGGTAAACAGCCAGTCGGGTATTCTCCTCCAATTACTCGATAAGATGGGAAAATGATAACCGGGATTCAATTAATTTGAAGTATTTCAGCATTTTCGGGCGGAATCTCTCTGTTGAACTCAAAATTGTGTCACCCTGAGCCTGTCGAAGGAGGACAGGATACAGGATGAAAACCTAGATCCTTCGCTTCGCTCAGGATGACAAATCTAGATTTTAAGTTGTCATACTGAGGAGTCTTGGCGACGAAGAATCTGGGTTATGTTCTACGTTTTCCTAAGTTGTGGGTTTTAGTAAAAGGAAAAACAATAGAATTGCAATGGCCGCCAGATTGAACGCCAGCAGAATGAACGCCCAACGATTCGGGAGAAATAAGCCTTTCCGGCGGGACGCGTTCGACGGGGGAATATCTGCCTCTTCCGGAGAATCTTCCCGGATGCCGGAATGGGCCTGCCGCTGTTTTTTTAAGGCTTCATTTTCGTCGCTCAGTGCTCGGTTTTGCGCGGTGAGTCGTTCCACCTGGTCTTTTAACTGTAGGCGCTCGACCTTGAGTGCCTTGGATTTGGCGATTTCCCTCGCCAGCATCTCTTCCGGCCCCAGGGTGATGCCGTCGTTTTCCGGAATGTCCTGCCATTCGTCCGTCATAGCCCAATCATACTCTCATTGGGATTATAAGGAAATGGGGAAGCGATTAGGATTTGTGCACGTGAAAGGTGTCGCTGGCGGCGGTCAACCGGGACAGATGCTCCGGGCTGAGTTCGAGGTCTCCCGCCCTGCAGAACTGTTTGATCTGTTCGGGCTTGCGCGACCCGACCGCGGCGGTCACAGTATTCGGACGAGAAAGCACCCACGCTACGGCTACGTTGATGGGTGCGGTATTCAATTCTTCGGCGATCGCCTCAACCGTTTTAAAGACTTCTTTCGAGTGGCTGAACAGTGGTTCCTGATACACCTCATACTGCTGGCGGGTGGGGGAGTCGGCCTTCAGCCGTCCGCCCAAAAGACCGCGCGCTGAGGGGGAATAGATCATAGTGCCAACACCAGCATTCTGGCATAGCCCCAGTGCCTGATCCTCATATTCGCGTTCCAGCAGGTTGTAGGAAATCTGGTTGACTGTGAACTCGGATAAATCGGCTCCTAAGCGGGTTAAATCTTCCGCTTCAAAATTGGATAAGCCGATGGTTCTGGCCTTGCCGCTGTCACGCAGGGCGATCATGATTTCCGTGAGTTTTTTGGATTTGTCGTGGGTATTGAAATAATTGCCGGGCCAGTGGACGAGGTAGACGTCGACAGTGTCTCGGGCCAGGGCGCGGAGGGTGCCTTCCAGCCGTTCCTGATAACTGGCGAGGGTCAGATCCGCGTCCGGCCATATTTTGGATATGATCAAGACGTCATTCTTTTTTGAGCCGAGGGCCGTACCGAGGCGGCGTTCCGATTCTCCATCGCCGTAGCCTTCCGCCGTATCGAAAGCGGTGATGCCACCCTCGAGCGCGGCTTTCACCGATGCGTCGGCATCCTCGGGGGTGCAATAATCTCCCCAGCCTCCGCTCGGTGCGATCTGCCAGCACCCGAAGGTGATGACGCTCCACGGTTTATCGAGACCTCGGCAGGTGACGCTACGCATATTATTTCATCACCACGATGATGCGTCTGCGGGTGTAATGCGGGCCTTCGGTCTTGAACGAGGCGGTGACCGGTTTCGACCATTCCTCGGAACTGCCAAGGTGCTTTTTAAACCGCCACACCTTCCAGCCGACCGTCAGCACGGCGGCCCCGGCGAACAGAATAAATGCGGCGAAAATAAATCCGATCAATGCCGGGAACATAAAAATCAGAACCGCCAGCACGACCAGCGATCCGCCGAAAACCAAAAGTCCGCGTTGAAGAGATGTGTAACCCTCTTCGAAAATATCTTTGTTATAAGGATTGCGTTCAAACATGATTCCTCCTTCCGGGTGGCGAATCGCCACGGATAAATTTAAAACCCCTGTTGGCGAAAGCAACCGATAGATCGCTAATCCACGCCTCTGCGAAATTGGCCCTGCGCCGAGCGGCGAACTGCCGGAGCAAATTTTGCCTTATACCTATATAAGATTTTGCGGGGGCTGGGTCAAGGCGGGAGCGCGGAAATTGGAACTTCAGGCCGCGCTCCGGGCGATCTTCAAAATCTTTTTAAAGTCGCGCTTTTGAACGCTTAATGGACGCTTCCAGTTGGTGACGCGCGGGCTCGGATGGTACAGCGGCAGGAGCATGAAATGCTCGGTTCGCTGGGGTTTTCCAATGACCTCCGCCAGCTTGTAGCGGGTATCCAGTATGCGGTTGATCGCTTCCAGTCCAACGCCTCCCAGTGTGACCACGATACGCGGTTGCATCAGTTCCAGTATCGATTTCAAATAAGAGGAACAG
>JAUVMD010000267.1 GCA_030600405.1 Nitrospirota bacterium | reverse complement strand
TGTCAGGCATCGGAGATCATCTTAAAAACGCGAAAGGCAAATTTCCCTACCGCGCATTTGACGACAAGGGCAAGAAAATTTTCAAATCACTGCCGTCTATCTCCATCGACTATGCCGTCATGGAACCCTCGCAAAATGCGGCGGTGGTGCCGACCTCCATGCCGTGGAACGACGTCGGCGCGTGGAGCGCGCTGGATGACATCTCCAAAACCGACAGCGATGGCAACGTGTTGTCGAAAGACGTGTATCAGGTGGACTGCACCGGCACCCTCGTCAAGGCGTATGGACGCGTGATCGGCGCGGTGGGACTCAAGAACATGATCGTAGTGGATACGCCGGACGCCTTGTT
Source organism: Nitrospirota bacterium (assembly GCA_030600405.1). Lineage (GTDB taxonomy): Bacteria > Nitrospinota > Nitrospinia > Nitrospinales > Nitrospinaceae > SZUA-226. The sequence continues at coordinate 2,871 of JAUVMD010000267.1, read as the reverse complement.
GATCTGCCCGAAGGGCCGTGCGCAGGACGTCAAGCAGTTGGTGGAGCAACTGAAAGACAAACAATGTTCGGAAACCAAACTCCACGCCACCGTGCAGAAGCCGTGGGGTTCCTACACTACGCTGGAGAAACGCGAAGGATACTTGCTGAAGCGGATCGAAGTTCTGCCCGGCGAGAGTCTGAGCCTGCAATCGCACAAGCATCGCGCCGAACACTGGCTGGTGGTTTCCGGCAAAGCGGAAGTGGAGTGCAATGATAAAAAGATACTCCTTAAGGCACGCGAGAGCACCGTCATCCCCAAGGGCGCGAAGCACCGCCTGGCCAATCCCGGCAAGAAGTTGCTGATCCTCATCGAAATCCAGCTCGGCGACATCCTCGACGAAAACGACATCAAGCGTTATACCGATCTTTATGGGCGCGCCTGATTCTATCGATTCAGAAGAATAAATTCTCCCAGCCCCTCTCCGGGCGTGGCCCGATTATTTCATCAAACGTAAAAGATTGCCTGCGGCGTAGGCGCGGATGACTTCCTGCGGATCATCGAGCATTTGGATCAGCAGTTGAAACGCTTCCGGCCCGCCCATCTGGCCGGCGGCGCGGACAGCTGCGGTGCGCACGCGCGTGTTACCGTCCCCCAGAGCTTTTGCCAACAAACGCGTACGGTCAGGGATGTTCACCTCGCCCAGCACGCGCGCGGTGGAGGCACGTACGGCGAAATCCTTATGACCCATCAATTCCGCGAAAACGTTATTACATTCAGCGGACTTCAACCGGTGCATGGCCAGCGCGGCGGAAAGTTGCACCAGCGGGTCGGGGTCGGTGCAAAACAGTTTCACCTGCTTCTTCACCGCGTTGGGCGGCAGGTAACCGAGCGCCAGCACCGCGTTGCGCCGCACCGTGGGACTCTCATGAAGACTCAACTTCACCAGAGGCCGGAACAATTCCATATCCGCCCGCGCGCCGAGCGCCTTTAAACTGGCAGACAACACTTGCTCGTCGTCGGACTCCAACAAGTCTTTCAATTGCCGCAAAGAGACATCAGCGCCGATCTTGCCGAGGTAGGTGATGGCCTGAAAGCGGTGCACGAAATCTCCGCCTTTGACGGAGCGGGTCAGTTCGCTAAAATACTGCTCCTCTCCCAACCGAACCAAGGTATAAGCGGCAGCGAGACGCACCATACGGTCCGGTGCCTTGAGCAAGGGCTTGATGGCGCCAATGGATTCTGTATCATCCAAATCCGCCAGAAGACCCAGCGCGGTGCTTTTCACCCAGACATTGGAGTCCTCCAGCCGCTCGCGGCCGAGGGTTTTGGCTTTGCTCCGGGACAGATTGGAAATACCCTGCAAGGCAAACTGGCGGGTGGTGGGATAAAAATCATGGGTTCCTTTTTCGAGGAGCGGGATGAGGCTGGGATCTTCCGACTCCCCCACCGCACGCGCGGCACCGCTGCGAACAAATGCCTCCTCGCTTTTCATGGCCTGCTGAAGAATGGCATAACACTGCTTCCGGATTTTGGCGATCACCCTCCCGGTGTTCACCGGCTTTTCTGCAGCGACGACTCCGCACGCCAACCCGAACATAAAAATCAAAACCCACGCCGATACGTGGTTAATCTTCCAATGCATGCAGTAACATCTCTTTCTCAATAGGTTGAATCCCGCGCGCTTCGTTTCCTTTGCGGTCCCTCATCCGGCGGTATTGTTCAGCCGCCTGCTCATAGATGTAAGCCTCTTCATGTTTGCCACGGTTGCTATAACCCGTGTGCAGAATCGAGCATTTTTCGACAAGGGCCTCCAGCACCCAGACGCTTTGCTGCGGGCTGAGATAATCCTGTTTTAGAATTTTTTCCAGGGCGTAGACGCGGAAACGATCCATGCCCCGGTATTTTTGCGACAACTGATCGGCATGACCGCCGGTTTTGATGATGAGTTTTTCGGGAATGAAATCCACCGGGTAACGCGACGCCAGACGTAACCATAAATCGTAATCCTCACAAGCGGCAAGATCGGTATCGAATCTACCGATCGCTTCAAGAACCGAGGCACGCATCATGATGGACGATGGACTGATGATACACAAGGGCAGACATTGCCGAAAAATATCACCTGAGTATTTACGATGTTTATTTTTCGGGTTCACCCGGACACCGTTGCGAATCCAGATTTCGTCGGTGTAGCAGGCTAAACACTCGGGGTGAACCTGCATCCAATCCACTTGCACTTGTAGTTTGTTTTCGACCCATTGGTCATCCGAATCCAGAAAGCAGATCCACTGCCCCCGGGCCATCTGAATGCCGCGATTTCGGGCGGCGGAAACGCCCCGATTGTCCTCCCAGCGGTGGACCCGGACCTGTGGAAACTGATGCATAAGAATGGGAGTGCTATCGGTCGAACCGTCATCCACCACGATCACCTCGAAATTTCTAAAAGTTTGACCCCAAACGGACCGCAAAGCCGTCTCCAGACACCAGGCCCGGTTGAATGCCGGAATAATGACGGAAACTGTAAGATTCTCAGATTTTTGGGTGTTTTCCATTGGGTTATAAAATTCAAAGGTTTCGGTAGCATCCAAGGGGTGCCAGAGCTTTCGAAATAGTGTATAATCGGCTGATTTTACAAGGGTTTCCCGGTGCCCGCTACTGGTTATAAAACCCTTGACAAAATAGCGATTTTCCCATATTAGTAACACCTTTGCGACCAAAATGTGGTTGAATTGGGGGTAGTCGCTGCCCTGGTTCCGGTCGCCTGTTGGAGCCCAGGGTCAAACATTTTTGCCAAGGGACCACCCTTGGAGAGTCCCACTATGAATTATAAAGAGGTCACCCAACTCTTTCAATCCGACCTGGAAAAGGTCGAGCTGGCACTGAGAGATA
>JAUVMD010000021.1 GCA_030600405.1 Nitrospirota bacterium | reverse complement strand
TCCGGGCCGGAACAACGCCAACAGAGCGATAATGTCTTCGAAGCTGTCCGGCTTCATTTTCTTGAGCAGATCGCGCATGCCGGAACTTTCCAGTTGAAACACGCCGCGCGTGCGGGCATCGCTGAGCAGTTCGAAGGTTTTGGCATCGTCCTTGGGAATCGTGTTGATGTCAAGCTCCGTCCCCATAGAGGATTGAATGAGCTTGAGAGCGTTATGGATGACCGTCAACGTGCGCAGGCCAAGAAAGTCCATCTTCAGCAATCCCAGCTTTTCGATGTTGTTCATCGAAAACTGGGTGACCACTTCATCGTTGCTTCCTTTATAAAGAGGAAGGAACTCGGTGAGCGGCTTCGGAGAAATCACCACCCCCGCCGCATGGGTCGAGCAGTGGCGTGGCAGGCCTTCGAGCCGGAGAGCAATATTCAACAACTCATCGACGTTGGCGTTCTCCTTGCGCATTTCCTTGAACTTCGGCTCCTCCTTGAACGCTTCGGTGAGCGTGATGTTCAACCGGTTGGGGATCAGCTTGGCAATCTTGTCGACCTCGCCGTAGGTCATCCCCAACACCCGGCCTACATCGCGGATAACCGCCTTGGCGTTCATACTTCCGAAAGTGATGATCTGGCTGACGAAGGCGTTGCCGCCGTATTTTTCCGAAACGTATTTGATCACCTCGTCGCGCCGGTCCATGCAGAAATCAATATCGATATCGGGCATGCTCACCCGCTCTGGGTTCAAGAAGCGCTCGAATAGCAGGCCGTACTGGATGGGATCGAGATCGGTAATCTTCAGCGAATACGCCACCAGGCTCCCCGCCGCGGAGCCGCGTCCCGGTCCTACCGGTATGCCGTGCTCCCGCGCATGACGGATGAAATCCCACACGATCAGAAAGTATCCGGGGTATCCCATCTTCTGGATGATCTGCAGTTCTTCTTCCAGGCGCGCTTCATAAACCGCCAGGTCGAAAGTCTGCCCCAGCCGTTTCAGGGTATCGAACCGCTCCTGCAGGCCTTCCTTCGCCCGCTCTCCGAGATAGGTCGATAACGTGTAGGGCTCTGGCACAGGATATTCCGGCAGGTTGTCGATGCCCAACTCCATCTCCAGATTGCAGCGCTCGGCAATTTTGATGGTGTTCTCGATGGCTTCCGGCACCTGCTGGAACAACTCGGTCATCTCCTCCGCCGATTTGAAATAATATTCGTCGGAGTGGTACTTCATCCGATACGGGTCTTCCATCGTTTTGCCGGTCTGCAGGCACAACAGAATTTCGTGGGCGCGGAAATCTTCCCGGTCGAGGTAATGGCAGTTGTTGGTGGCCACTACGGGGATGCCTGTTTTTTTGCTGATCTCCAGGAGGCCCTTGTTGATCCCCTCCTGCCATTCCAGTTTGTGGTCCTGCAGTTCCAGGTAAAAATTATCCTCCCCCATGATATCCCGGTACTGCTCGGCCATCTTGGTGGCACGCGGAATGTTCTCCTTGTTGAGGTGATGCGCTACCTCGCCCCGGTTGCAGGAGGAGAGCGCGATCAACCCTTCGCCGTTTTCCGCCAACAGTTCTTTATCGATGCGCGGCTTATAATAGAATCCTTCCAGGTAGCCTTGGGTCACCAGCTTCAGCAGGTTTTTGTAACCGGTATCGTTTTTGGCTAGCAGAATCAAATGGTATGACGCGTCGCGCAGGCTGTGGTTGGTGTCTTTTTTCAGGCGGCTTTCGGGAGCGACATACACCTCGCACCCGATGATGGGTTTGAGCCCGTGTTTTTTCGCCCAGGCATTAAACTCCATGGCCCCGAATAGATTGGCGTGGTCGGTCATGGCGACGGCGGGCATCCGGAGCTCGGCAGCCCGCTGGAACAAAGCCTTGTGGCGCAGGGACGAGTCCAGCAGGCTGTAATGGGTATGCACGTGTAAATGGACGAAATTGGAATGCCGCATACGCGTAATAGATTTAAGGATAAGATGGAATCCCCCGGAAGGAATTCCGGGGAAGGATCAATTTTGGCCTAAGTCTAACTCAAAACCTTTTCGGGAGGAACATATTCCTTATCCAACGCTTCGGCCACCGCCGGATGGGTCACTTTCCCCTTGAAAAGATTGAGCCCGCGGCTCAGGGCTACATTTCCTTGAAGGGCTTTTTGCAATCCTTTTCCAGCCAGTTCGCGGGCGTAGGGCAGAGTGGCGTTGGTCAGCGCATAGGTGGAGGTGCGGGCCAGAGCACCCGGCATATTAGATACGCAGTAATGCACCACATCATCGACCATGAAAATCGGGTTGCTGTGGGTGGTGGGACGCGAGGTTTCGAGGATACCGCCCTGATCAATACCGACATCCACCACCACCGAACCGGGCATCATGTCTCTGATCATCTCGCGGGAAATCAATTTAGGGGATTTCGCGCCGGCCAGGAGTACCGCGCCGATCAACAGGTCGGCCAATTGGGAGAACTCCTCGATGTTGAGTTTGTTGGACATGATGGTTTTGACGCGCCCGCCGAAAATATCGTCAATATAACGCAGGCGAGGCAAGCTCACATCCAGTAGCGTGACACTCGCCCCGGTACCGACGGCCATTTTAGCGGCGTTGATACCGACGATACCGCCGCCAACGATCATCACATGGCCGGGGTCCACCCCCGGTACGCCGCCCAACAATATGCCTCGCCCGCCGTTCTCCCGTTCCAGGTACTTGGCTCCTTCGTGGACGGACATGCGCCCAGCCACCTCGCTCATGGGAATCAAAAGAGGCAGGGAGCCGTCTTCCAACTGCACTGTTTCGTAAGCAACGCCGATGATTTTCCGTCTTAATAAGGCATCAGTCAACTCCGGCGCGGGCGCCAAATGAAGGTAAGTGTATAAAATTTGGCCCTCTTTCAACTTATCGAATTCGGACGCTACAGGTTCCTTGACCTTGACGATCATCTCCGCCCGTTCAAACACCTGGTCACAGGAAACGGTTTCGGCACCAACGGCCTCATACTGGACATCGTAAATACCGCTACCCTCCCCCGCTCCTCTCTCGATGAGCACGCTATGTCCATCGGAGATCAACTCCGCCGCTCCGGCGGGAGTCATAGACACCCGGTATTCATCTTCCTTGATTTCTTTGGGAACCCCTATAATCATAGACTCAGAATCCTTTGCAACCGGCCTTCCGGGAAACCTCAGTCCGGCCCCGGAGAGCATTTGATCTTTTCAACTAAATCCTATAGATTAGTATCACACTGCGGCTGTTACTATACAAGAAATGGAGTTGAAATCTTTGGAAAAACTGGACCGTCCGGAGGCGGAGGTGCTTTTTCAGAAAGCATTTGTGGAAGAGCAGAGCCTGCTGGATCTGGAAAACAAAAATATCGGCTTGGAAGAGTTAAAACTGCTGGCCGAATGGGAATCATTCCCTAAAGTCGAGAAGCTGTACCTCAGCAACAACCAGTTGGGCGACCAAGAAATCGAGGCGCTGGAGAACCTCCAGGGTAATGTGCGCTCGCTGTACCTCAACCACAATATGCTGAGCGACGGCGCGGCGCGGTCTTTGGCTCAATCGGAAATAGCGAAAGGCCTGACCTGCCTGATGCTGGAGGCCAACGACATCGGTCCAGAAGGAGCGCGGGCGTTTGCCGAGTCGCAGCATTTTCAAAATCTGGAGGAACTGTTTCTCGATTTCAATCCGATTGGTGCGGAGGGTATCCAGGCGCTGGCGCAATCGAATAATTTTCCAAAACTGGAAGCCCTGCATCTGGATAGCACGCAATGCGGGGATGTCGGGGTCAGGGCACTGGCACACTCGCAAACCCTAACCGGTCTGAGGCGGTTGTATCTGTGCAGTAACGGACTCGGGGATGAGGGAGCAAAAGCATTATCGAATTCTGATAACCTGAAAACCCAGCGAGATCTGAGCATCTGGCGCAACGAGATTCGGGATGCCGGCGGCGAAGCCATTGCGGAATCCAAAACCTTTGGCAATCTGGAACGGCTGTACATGAGCCTCAACCTGATGGAAAGGCCGGCGCGCAAAATCATCCGCGGATCGGATCTGGCAAAACGGCTCAAAACCCTGGTCATGGATTAGGAGACAGACTCATGGATGAGTTCAAGGATGAATACAAACCGACCTACGGCAAACTGTTCAATGTTCTCTTTCACATCGGCGTCATCATTAACGTCGCCTTGGTTACGTGGCTCTACCTGATGTTCTTCGGCGTGATCTGACCCGTCGTCTTCTATGCCACCTGATTTATTTTTATTCATTAAAAGGAATACCCCATGAAAATTTCAAAATATATTCTTGCCGGTTTGATCGTCCTATTGGCTTCAGGACCCCTGAGTGTGAATAGCGAAGAGCATAAGCCCTACGAAGGGTCCCAAGCTTTTCAGCAGATGAAGCAACTGGCCGGCAACTGGGAAGGCATGGTCGATATGGGGAAAGGACCTCAAAAAATCAAGGCCAGCTTCCGGGTTACATCTGCCGGCAGTGCCCTGGTGGAAACTATTTTTGAAGGCACTCCCAATGAGATGGTTACGATCTACCACGATGACAAAAACCACCGGCTGGGCCTGACGCATTATTGCGGGCTCAACAACCAACCCAAAATGGTTCTCATCGGAGACAAGGAAAGCACCTTGGAGTTCGACCTGGCCCCAGACGCTGCCATCGATGCCGCCCATGAACCGCATATGCATGCCCTCACTCTTACATTCGCCGGAAAGAATGAGATGAAACAACACTGGACGCAATTTGCCCAAGGCGAAAAGAAAAAGGTGGTCGTAATTACCTATCAACGCATCCTATAAAGAAAAAATTTTATAAATGCCCCGAGGCAGAAACTCTCCGGGTGAGAGGTGGCTTTGACAAAGGTGTTGGAGGTGATTGCTCTTGTTTGCGATGGATCGGGTGCGCGTAACCCTTCTATTTTCAATAACTTCATTGACAACCCCGGCCCAATCCAGTAATTTGTTGTAATACAACAATTGACAAAGGAGCTTCTTTAGCCATGTATAAGTCTTTTCTGACCCATCCGGGCTTAGCCATTCTGGTTCTTTTCGGACTTTTATCTTCCGGCTGTTCTTTGTTCCGCGCGGATACTCTGGAAAACGCGGTGAGATCTGAAAACATCAAAAAAGTTCAAAACCACTTGGACGCCGGCGCGAACGTTAACAAAGCAAACGCGGAAGGTAAAACTCCTTTACACCTTGCCGCCGAGAACGGATATAAGGAAGTGGCGGGGATCCTTATTGCAAAAAGCGCCAATGTCAACGCCAAGGACAATCAGGGCCGAACGCCCCTGCACCTCGCCACGCAGGAAGGACACGCCCCCATGGTGGACTATCTGACCGACAAAGGAGCCGATTTAAACAGCCAGGATAAGGCCGGCGGGAGTCCTTTGCATTATGCGGTACTTAATGAAGAATACGACATAGCCTTTATTCTTACCTTAAAAGGTGCGATGGTGGATATAAGGGATCAGAAAAAATGGACCCCGCTTTACCTGGCCTGCCTGAACAACCTCCCAAAATATGTAGAACTGATGATCGAAAAGGGGGCCGAAGTCAATCCCACAAGCGGACCGACACCTTTGATTGCAGCCGTTTGGAATGACCACACTGAAGTGGTCACGTTGCTTTTGAAGAATAAAGCATGGGTCCAGGGCCCACCCAATGCAACCAAAACGCCCATGCATATGGCCGCTGAAAAAGGCTTTACCAAGTCCGCCGAGATTCTGCTCGACTTTCAAGCGGATCCCTACATCAAGGACCGTTCGGGAAAACCTCCGATTTACTACGCCACCTACAACGGACACTACACTATGGTGAAGTTACTTATCAGCTATGGAGAGGACGTTACCCAAACGATCCCTGAAGGCACCACCCTGTTGCACCTGGCGGCTGAAAGGGGACATGTCGATGTGGTGGAACTATTGATTGAAAAGGGTGCCGTTCTGAATGCTCATAACTCTCAAGGAGAGTCGCCTTTGGATGTCGCCATCAATCATGGTCAAAAAACGGTTGCCAATTTAATCACGCAAACGGCAATCGAGCGAAGAAAATTTAAAAACCAATAGAATTATATCCCTATCATTTAAAACTCACGGAAACAGTCCGTTTTTCAACAGGATTGCCGGAGCGGCCCTGTCTCCACTGAGACATCCGACTTCCTGTATTATTCCCCTCCTTCAAACCTTCATTGACAATAATTTTTCTATCCTTTAAATTAAGCCAATTAAAAATTACAAGGGAGTTTGAGTCCAATGAAAAAACTTTCTCTTGTTCGATCCGGCTTTATTTTTTTGGTCCTTTTTGGATTTCTCGCTTCGTCCTGTTCCTTAATCAAAACGTCATCCCTGGAACAAGCCGTCGATTATAAAAATATCAAGGAAGTGCGCCGCCACCTGAATGAAGGCGCAGACGTCAATAAAAAGGATGAGAATGGCCAAACACCCCTGCACCACGCTGCAGAAAGCGGGTACACGGAAGTCGCTCAAACCCTTATTGAAAGAGGGGCAAGGGTGAATTCCAAAGACAATGAAGGCCGAACCCCCCTTCACCTGGCCGCCGAGATCGGCTACACGCCCACAATCGATTTACTGCTCACTAAAGAGGCTCGTGTCAACAGCAAGGACAAAAACGACCGCATTCCCCTGCACTATACAGTTATTGTGAACCGAAAGGAGGCTACCCGGTTTCTTATTTCGAAAGGATCCACGGTGGATGCCAGAGACAAGAATAAATGGACTCCTCTTTATCTGGCCTGCGTGAATGATCATCCGAAAATGGTTGAACTGTTGGTCAATAGGGGAGCCAATGTCAATCCCGAAGTGGGTCCTTCGCCTTTGGTGGGAGCGGTGATGAACAGTCATACTCAAGTGGTGAGAGTGCTTCTCGAAAAAAAGGTCCTGGTGCATGGTTCGCCCGGGGCCGCCACAACTCCGCTCCATATAGCCGCTGAAAAGGGTTATGCCGATATTGTAAAATTGCTCCTTGAAAAAAATGCGACCCCCAACCGCAAGGATTCCAAAGGAAAAACACCTCTTTATTATGCGATCTACAACGACCACTTTCATGTAATTCAAGAACTTGTCGATAAAGGGGTCAATGTGAATCAAGAGATTCCTGAGGGTACTCTTCTGCACTTGGCGGCCCAAAGGGGAAATGTCGGGGCGGCAAGCGTCCTGATTCAAAAAGGTGCCAAGCTGGAGTTGCAAAACTCAAAAGGGGAAAAACCTCTGGATGTGGCCATCCACAATGGAAATCAAAAGGTTGCCGATTTGATCGTGCGGGAAGCCATTAAACAGAGAGAAATCGGGAAATAAAAGGGAAACGGCTTCGCTTTAAAACTCGCGGGAGGATGAAACTTTAACGAGGGTATCAGCGTTGACCCACTGCAGGCCCTCCTCCGGAACCAGGGAGTCCCCTTCCGCATTGCGGAACGGTCGCCATTCGTAGTTGATATAGACTTCGTTCGGCCGGAAGTTGGCCTTGTAGGCAAGTGACTTGTTCTTGGCAATAAAATATCCCATATAAAAATATGGAATGCCGCGGCTCTGGCAAAACTGAATCTGCTTGACGATGCTGAACGTACCCAGGCTTAACTGCGAATGCTCCGTCGAGTAAAAGGTGTAAATGGCGGAGAAGGTTTTACGCGTGACGTCGGCCAGAGCGACACCAATTAATTTTCCGTCCAGGAAATATTCGAACTCCATCCCGTACGGAGTCTTCGCGTAAAATGACAAGCGGAAATTCTCCTCGTCCTCAACATCGTCCTGCAAAGACTGAAACCGTGCTTTATGATCCAGGTACAACTTGAATTTTTCCTCTGAAAATTGCGGCCGGCCCAGACGGATTTTTACTTGCGAACAGGATTGAAGAGAGCGCTTCTGGCTACGGGTTATGTGATAGTCGTCGGTTCGAAGCCGGATGGGTACGCAGTCGTGGCAGTTGTGGCACCGTGGGCGAAAATAATACTCCCCGAAATGCCGCATACCGTGGGCGAGCAGGTACTCAAACTCCACCTCGGAAATATCCTCCAAAAGATACTCTTCGAAGAGAGATTTGCGGTCCTTGAAGTACCCGCATTGAAAAGGCTTGGAATCGATAAAATGAGCCAGCATATCTAAGTCACCAAAATATTTGATTAATTTTATAACATTTCCACGGCAAAATACAGAATCGGAAAACCTTTGTAGAAGAAAGGCTTATTAAACCCATTCGCTCCGATGAAAAGTTGGTGCCAAGAAAACCGCCGTACGGCCCCATATCATTGTATTGTCAGGGTTTTTGTGATTTACTGGCGGCGCGTGTGCTGGCCTCACAAATAGTGCGGAGATCCCCTCATCCGGAAATGACAAACTCGGAACAGACAAAATCACCCTTGAAGGTATCGGTCATCATTCCTACTTACAATGAATCGACTGTACTTATCGAAACCCTGACCCGGCTGAAACAACACCACCCATTTGAAACTATTATCGGAGACGGGGGAAGTGAGGATGATACGGCCAATATTGCCCGCCGTTACGGGATCACGGTAATTCAGGGTCCGCGCGGGCGGGCGGCACAAATGAATGCCGCCGCCGGAAAAGCCAAAGGCGATCTGCTTCTGTTCCTGCATGCCGACAGCTATCTGGACCCTCTGGGCTATCAGAAAATGATTGAAACCATGACCAGCGGGTCCTATCTGGGCGGAGCGTTCAGTCTGCAGATCGATTCTCCTCTGCCCGCTCTCAAAAGGATCTCCCGCTGGGCGAACTGGCGATCCCGTTACCTGAACCTGGTGTACGGCGACCAGGGCATTTTCGTGCAAAGGGAAGCGTTCCATGAACTCAAGGGGTTTTCCCCTCTTCCGATCTGTGAGGACCTCGATTTTTTCCGCCGATTAAAGGAAAGGGGCCCGGTGGTTCTGCTCAAGGAAAAAACCTTCACCTCCCCCCGCCGCTGGTTGGCCGAAGGGGTCGGATTCACCACCCTGAGAAATATCGCCATCGCCTCCCTCTTTCTGATAGGGTTTTCACCCACCGCCCTGAGCCGTTGGTACCCTCCCAAACGGTGACTCAAAGCAGGCCTTGCATGCTCTCTGTGGCACCAGATATAATGACTCTGTCAACCTGAACAAGCGAGATCGAAATGGGCAAACGAAAATCCAACAAGAAAAAGAAATCCGGCGGGCGAAAACCCTCCGGCCGGAAAACCTTTTGGACCGCCTCGGCATTTATTGCGGTCATTTTGATGGTGCTGGGCGGGGTGTACGTTTATACCAAACCGCCGGGACGCGCCACGGCTTCCAATCCCGCACCGGCGAAAGGTCAACTGATCGAAAACCGGCCGGTGCTGAGTTCCGCGCTGTTTTCGGGCAAGACCGCGTTGGCCTACAAATATGCCGCAGAAATTCCTAAAGTCATCGACAGTCAGTTCTGTTACTGTTACTGCAAAAAAAACAACAACCACAAAACTCTGCTGACCTGCTTCACCAGTACGCATGGATCCAAGTGCGACATCTGCATGGATGAGGTGATCTACGCCTACGGGTTGTATGAGGATGGCCTCAGTCTCGATGAGATTGTGGTTGCCGTGGATAAAAAATTCTACCGCCCCTATAAAAGGCGCCTGTAATAATCCCTATGGAACAAACCCTACAAAAGAAACCCGCTTATATTTTCATCCCATACGCGGTTCTGTTCACTGCGCTGTTTGCTTTTTTAATCGCGGCCGTGAACAAACAGGAGTTGAAACCGTTTCAAACGGAATATCCAGAGAGGGATTTTATCGCGCCGAGTTTTGAGTTGCCCTCCCTTTCCGGCGGCAAGATCGACCTCAAGGATTATCGCGGCAAAGTGGTATTCATCAATTTCTGGGCCACCTGGTGCGCCACCTGCAAGGTGGAGATGCCCTCCATGCAAAAAGTGTATGACCAGTTTAAAGACCAGGGACTGGAGATGCTGACCATCAGCGTCGACAAG
>JAUVMD010000081.1 GCA_030600405.1 Nitrospirota bacterium | reverse complement strand
GAAATCAAAAAGCTCAGGTTTCTGTTACGGCCTCCCTTGTTGGAGCATATTCCCTGGATAAAAAATCTCAAATATGTAAAGGATAAATTTGAAAAGGATGAGAAATGGGAATTCCCGGGTTGGATGCTTTCCCTTCTGAAGCATTTTAAATTCTTAAGGGGAACCCCCTTTAATGTACTGGCTTGGGGCAACCATACCCGTAAACAGGAAATCGAAGCGATTCCCCAATACAAAGCGAGAGTTGAGCAATTACTGGGCTCCATCAATGAAGGGAATTATAATCTCGCCTGTGAAGCCGCCTCTTATCCCAGCCTGGCAACCGGGTACGAAAAGTTGAAAAATAAACATGTCGAGCACGCGGAAACATTTTGGAACCGGAAACACACCGATTTTACCTCAGGGAATGGAAAGGCGCGCGGAAAGAAAATCCCTTCCTCCGGTTTTTTAGAATCCCCTAATCCGTTTTAGTGGACCAAAAGTATACTCCGATTCCCATGAGGCGACTTTCCCCCACAGGATCCAACGCCTTTTCAAAGCTCAACCACTGTTTCATAGCGTCCTAGGTGTACTTCCAGGCCGTTCTCAAGGCTCCGCGATTTTGGAACCGTAAAAGTCCCCTGTCGGGTCAGCTTCAACATACTTTTGAAATTACAATATTCATCGTCCGGATAAACCGCGCTGGCTTTCCGAACCCGTTGTTTCATTTCCTCTTTATCATAGGGTTTGTCTGTGGTGCCCGTCTCATAGGCACTTTCAAAACCTACGGTAAGGGGTATTAAATCCTGTTTTGCATTTTGGTAGGTGTTGCAGTAAAAACCCTGCTTGAACAATCCGGATTGGACGGAATATTCGATCACCCGGCCCGCCGCACTCTCCGCCCCGTTACCAAAATTAGCCGGACAACAGATGATCTCAGATTTCAACTCATTAAAACCAAACAAGGGCAGGACATACAAATCGGAGCAGATAAAAAAGAAAGCGGAAAAATTTTTGCCATTCTGGCGCAGGGTTACTTGATTGAGGTGCGAATAAGGAGCGACATTCATCTTTGGGAAAGACTCATCCAGGTGCCGCATCTCGAAAGATTGAGGAGTGATTTTCGCCTGCGGGCAATAGACTTCGCCGTTTCGGGAAAAGATAAAAAGAGCATTATAATTTTCCTTTGGGTCTGCAAACGGCAGATCATGACCCGGAAGGTTTAAAGTGGTAATAATGGATAACCCATTATCGCTGGACATTTTGGAAAGCTCAGCAAAGGCTTCTTGGGAACCCTCAAGGGTATAGGCTGCGTACTCCGGAAAAATAAGAATATCCCCTTTGTGAGAAGATTTAATTTTATCCGAAATTTCGTTCAGCTGATCCTCTTCAGGTGCCATCCCAAAGGTTTTTACCTTGATATCCAACGACATGACGACCCCCACTTCATGAGCCAGGCTTTAAAAAGTCCTGTTTATTTCCCAACGTAAATTGGAATCCTTTCAACGGGGTTTGAAGTCAATACCGAATTCACTCCAATTCTTCGGTCAAGAGTTTTCATCAGCCGGAAGCAGGATTGGGCCTCATGTTCACCCATCTCCTTTATTCGTCCCAAATCCTTCCAGCCGATATCGGAAAATTGGTCAATCAATTCCATCACCGCCGCAACCGCGAACGGAGCCAAAGGCTTGCCGAGGCGGCCCAACTCATGATTGATGAACCTGCCAACATAATCTTCCCGCCCCTTGTTATTGCTCAACTCATTTGTTTGCAATTTACGGGAAACTTCCTTCTCCAATTCCTGATACCTTTGGGCATCTGTTCTTTCAGAAATGATTTTATTCAATTTTTCCCGAGAGCAGATTTCTTTGCTGCGCACATTACAATCTACAGGAATCTTATCTCGTGTTGCTAAATCCAGCGCATCTTCCAGGATACTTTCTCCTGCAACCCGCTCGACCAGACCATAATCTTTCATTTCCTGGGCCGTGATCCGGTTTCCCGTGGCCGCCATGTATCGGGCGTTTTCTTTATTCGAGCGGAGCATAACATTTAAAATCCCGGCCCAGCCGGGGATCAGCCCGATGTTCACCTCTGAAAATTGTATCGCCGTATCCGGCGTGCACACACTCAACTCGGTCATCAAGGGCCATTCTACAGAACCCCCAAAGCGTTCTCCCTGCATGATAGAAATGGTTTTCTTTTTTCTGGATATATTTTTAATTTTGAAATCGAGGGTGGCCCCAAGGCTCAGATAGTCCTGTACCGCAGATGGGTCGATATCCCCCTGGAACAGTGCCAGGTCCGCTCCGGCATGCACCTTCCCCGAAGCCCCGGTAAAAACGATAAAAGACGAACTGGAATCTTCTTCGAGTTCATCCAGCGCGTGAAGAATCTCCTGCAATGCCTCGAGAGGCACAACATTTACTTTACTGTCAGGATTGATAAAACTCAGCAGATTCCCGCTTTGCCCGTTATGCTCTTTTGTGGAAACGGTTACATATTTTCCAGAAATGATTTCGGGCATTCTACAACCCTTTCTTTCCCCTGTATTTTTGAACTTCCATGTGGGCGATGGTGTTCTCCAAAACTTCCGGTACGGCTTCTCCAAAATAATAGAGCCAACTGTCCAGGGAATGTTTCATGGCCGGGTTTTCTTTGATAATGGCGCTGGCGCCCCAAATCTTGACCAGGTGATCGCAGGCTTGTTGCGTGGCCAGGGAAGCTTTCAGCTTCGCCGCGTTGGAAGCAATCACATAATCCCTTAATAATTCCCGATTATCAGGATTCGCATCGAATTGAATTTTCAGCCAGGCGGCATGATAAGTCATATCCCTGGCCGCATGGATCTCCATGGACATCTCCGCCACACGTGCCTGGGTCCGGTCCAATTCTATCAGATACTGGTCACCCAACTTTTTTCCTTCGACTGCGACTTCTAAATACTCGTCAAACGCCCTTTGCGCCAGTCCCGTTGCCAGGGCGGCAATGGTAATCCTTCCCGAGTTCAACATTCGGATGGCATAGGGCGCTCCGCAACCCATTTCCCCCACCAGATTTTCCTGCGGAACTTCGACATCATCCAAGATCAGTTCCCCCAGGGACGAGTTTTCGACGGTCCTTTTCTCAAACACCTGTCCGACTTTGAAACCGGGAGTCCCCTTTTCAACAAGAAACATAGAAATACCAAGATCATCTTCTGCCGGTTCAGAGGTTCGGGCAAAAACCGCAAACACGTCTGCTGTCTCCACATTAGTAATGAACATCTTCCCGCCGGTGATTCGGTAACCACTTCCATTTTTCAATGGAACCCCCCGGGTAGTCATTTCTCTCATGATGTTGGAACCTGCCGCAGACCCTTCCGTAAGAGCAAACCCGGCGAGTTTTTCACCCGCAATCAGCTCTCGCAGAATACTTTCACCATACCCTGAAAGTTGACCCGCCTCAAAATTGAAACGCAACCCTTCCGCCACCGTATTGGAAATCGCATACCGGACTCCGACACTGGGAGAGGCCTTGCCCAGGGTTTCGAGACAAGCCATAAATACGGGATAAGGGATTTCCAAACCGCCCAGTTGTTCAGAAAAGGCCATACTGGGAAGTCCAAAATCCGCAATTTGACGATACACCGCATCCGGTATCTTTTCATTCTTCTTCGTCTGGGCAATGGCGGTCTCCAAAGCCTGTTGGTCATATTTTCCTGACTGGCTCAATTGGAACGCCAAACTTTTAAGCGAATCCTGCGCCCGCTCCATTTCGGTTTTTTTCTCAGCGGGCAGGACCTTGTTCTCCACAAGTTGGCCAAAAGTTTGGAGCATTTCCTGAAACGAATCGTGGTTGGGGTTTCCGCCATACATCATCCGAATCTGATGGGCTTGGCCGCTGGTGATGTAACTCATCCATTCACCTCTTCACTGTTTTAAATATTTCAACAACTGTTTGTTGACTTGCTGGGTTTGGTTGTCCATCCACAGGTAGAATCCGGCTCCGGTTTTATTGCCCAGAAGACCGGCATCCACCATTCGGGTCAATAAAGAAGCCGGTTTGAACCGCTCTCCCAGCTCGCTTTCCAGCACGGAAAGAATATGATGGGTCGTATCGTTTCCTATGACATCCGATAAAGCCAAAGGCCCCAGGGGATGATTCAAACAATATTTCGCGCCGTTATCCACATCCTCGACGGTGGAAGTTCCCTCTTCCACTACATGAATCGCTTCATTGATCAGAGGCATGAGGATTCGATTGATGACAAACCCAGCCTTGTCCGAGGAATACACCGGCCGTTTGGAAAGTTGTTCCGCCAATTGCCTTGTTTTTTGATAAGTTTTTTCCGAAGTCCTCAATCCTTTGATGATTTCGACTCCCGGCATCAATGGAACGGGGTTCATGAAATGCATGCCGATAACATTCTCCGGATGACGGGTGACGGAAGCCAGCTCGGTGATCGGGATGGAAGACGTGTTGGAAGCCAGCACCGCGGATGAACCGCACAATTGATCCAGTTTCTGAAAGAGTGCCTTTTTCGCTTCGCGTTCCTCAGTGATAGCTTCCACGATAAAAAACGAATCCCCCACTTTGTCCAAATCATTCGCAGCGGAAATTTTACCACCCGCGCTTTGGGCCAGCTCTTTTTCAAGCTCTCCCTTATCCACAAGTTTTTGAAAACTTTTTTGGATAACTTCCAGGCCCTTCGCTGCCGCGCCCTCAACGCTATCATACAAAATCACCTGGAAACCCGCCTGAGCCGCTACCTGTGCGATACCCCGGCCCATGGTTCCGGCGCCGACCACTGCGATTTTCTGATCGTCCATGCTCATGCTTCCCTTTAAATTTTGTAACGCTTGCTGAGGATATAATCTTCCGGTAAATCCCGGACTGGGGTACCTTTTCGGACCCACATGACATCGCTGGCGGAGGCCCGGGGTGCTTTCCGGAACACCGGCCTCAATTCATCCCCCTTGACCAATGTGTTGTAATCTTCGAGGCTCACCATGCCGGCAGTCAACGTGTCCAACGCGGTCCCATCGGGAGGGACGGCCTGGACCCAGGCCACCGTCACCGGCAATTGATCCATAAAACTGATACCCGCCAGATTCACCGCCGTCGATTTGGTTTCCACAGTGAACCGGGTTTCTCCCGGCAGACTTTCCCAGGCGGTTTTCTCATAGCACTCCGGACAATCCATCCGCGGCACCTGAAACCGAAGCACCCGTGGTTCGTCATGTCCGTCCTGGTTGGAACAGACCGTATAGCGCAACACGGCATTTTCTTTTTCCATGATACCTTGAAAATAGAGAGACATGCCGCCATAACTTTTTTTATATCGAATGGTCGCCTCTCGTTCGACCACCACCAAATGTTCGGGGTGGCGCGATGGCTTGTAACTTTTATCCTCGGGATTCAAAAATTTATCTTTGACCGGCATCGTTACCACCCTTTCTCGACTGTAGTCACCGTAATGTCGCTTCCCGTTCCGGCGTGACTGTGAAACAGTGCTTTTTCCACCTTAGGGATTTGCAGTTCCGGGTGACCGTATTTTTCCTCAATCATTCCCCTCATCTGCCAGATCACATCTACCGCCTGCGTATTGCCAGTGGCGCCGACAGCATGCATCTGTCCGATCAAACCTCCCGAAGGATTCACATACACTCCGTTTTTTCCGCCGATTTTGGGGTTGATCGGAACCCGCCTCTGCTCGTCCAACGGCAGGGCGGTAAACAGGGAACTGGCATGCCCGTAGGGAATCATACCCAAATCCTCCATCGTTTGAATGACGCTGATGACAAACGCATCGTGGATTTCGATCAAGTCAAAATACTCCATGGGATTTTCCGTGATGCCCGCCATCGCGTAAGCTTTCTTGGCGGCCCATCGTCCCGCCCGGAAGGAATGCAAGCCTGGATACTCGAGAGTTTTGTAATGCTTCACCAGTTCAGGGTCCGTCAACTCATGCGGTAACAACAAATCTTCTTTGATCAGGCCTCCGATCGTTCGGGGACGTTCCCCCGTACGCATGGTATCGGTGCCGTTACCCACACCCGTCACCACAATCGGCTGGTCGGTAAACTCCCTGGCTAAATCTTCCGAAGCCACGATCACCGCGGAAGCGCCGTCGGTCATAAGACAGCAATCCAACCGGTAGGAGGGCGTCGCCACGATGCCTGATTTTGGAACGTCCTCCACTCCGATAAATCCGCTGGTGGTAGGGGTGGCATAAGGGTTTTCGCTGCAGGTTTGGGCCCGGCGGTTGTATTGTGCATTGTTGCGCATGAGGACGGCGATTTTATCGAAGGCGTCCCGCAAATCCTCCGCGGAAACGGTATGGCCCACAAAGGTATCCATATAAGCCTGGGCCATCGCCGCATAATAAAGAGGAT
>JAUVMD010000124.1 GCA_030600405.1 Nitrospirota bacterium | reverse complement strand
TGGTTTCCCGGCAGGGGAGGCCATCCCTCGCATCCGCCTTCTCCGGATCAGAGTTATACAGTTCCCACCATCCACGTTCATTTTTTTGATTCATGATCATCGTTCACCAAACTATAAAACCCATCACCTTCGCTTGAGGTAGTTGGAGGAAATGCCGACCAGCACCCCGACCACGAATATCATGAGAATCATGAGTGCCCGGGAAATCCGGAATTCCCAGAACAGAAAACTGATGGGCACCGTTTCCGTATTCTGCAGGGTGAACAGTACCACCAGAATCAACAGCCCCAGCCCAGCATAAACTTTGATGTTTTTTTTTCATTAGTACTCCCTGCCTGAAAATGAATGTACCGGGAGGTACAAATCAAGTCTAAGGGGGTAAGCCGTGTCGGTCAAATATTTGCGGGATGGTGCCGCTATTTTTTAGGCAGGGAAAAGGCGAGGAGGAACCAGCCGATCATGAAGGACAGTCCGCCGAGGGGGGTGACGGGTCCCAGCCACCTTGGACCGCCCAGCGCCAGCGAGTACAAACTGCCGCTGAACAGCACGATACCGGCGAGGAAAAACCATCCCGGCCGCTCGATCTTTTTTTTGTGTTCGTCGGCAAAGTGCAGTGACAGGAGACCCACCAGAATCAGCGCCAGGCTGTGCATGAATTGGTACAGCACTCCCGTTTGAAACGTCGCCAGGCTTTGTTCGGTCAGCCGCTCCTTGAGTGAATGCGCTCCGAACGCACCGAGCATGACGCTCAATCCGCCGAAGATACCACCGAGTTTGATCCAGAGATGCATGATTTATCCTGTGATGTTGTAACGCCGGGGGCGGTAATTGACGCCGAATTCCTTTTTCACGATGTCTTCGCACTTGGCTTCATCAACATCTTCCTGGTGCGTGACGATGGTCGCCTGCACGGCGGGAATATATTTCTTAGATTCCGCGATGAATGTTTTGATTTCATCGTAGATCATGCCGCGGAACGAGGGCAGGGGCTGAGCCACTTCATCATACGCTTCCGAGTTGTCAGCGTTGAGGCTGATGGATATTTCATCGACCAGTCCCTTGAGCTCCGGCAGGATATTGCGCTTGTTGATGACGTTGCCGTGGCCATTGGTATTGAGCCGTACGCGTCCGCCGGCGTCCTTTATTTTTTGGGCGACTTCCTTGATGACGTCGAGGCGCAGAGTTGGCTCGCCGTAACCGCAGAACACGATTTCGTCGTACCTTTTCACGTCATCGATGGAGTCCCACACCTCCTGCGCCGTCGGTTCGCGGTCCAGTGCCAGATTGTAGCCCTGCACAATCGGTTTCGTCAGGCGCGTGCAGAACACGCAATTGGCGGTGCACCGTTGCGTCAGGTTGAGGTACAGGGAGTTGCGAATCTGATACGAAACCGTTCCCGGTGTGGCGGACTCGCCGATCCCAAACAGGTCGTGGAAGTTCAGCTCCATCGTACGCTCGACATCTTCAATTTTGAGACCGCGTACCTCCGCCAGCTTGGCGGCGGTGTGGTTGACGAATGCCGGTTCGTTGCGTTTGCCGCGATTCGGCACCGGCGCCATGAACGGACAGTCGGTCTCCGCGAACAGCCGATCGGCGGGAATCGTTTTGGCGATCTGCCGCAGGTTGTCCGCATTCTTGAACGTCACCGTGCCCGCGAATGAAATGTAGAATCCCATCGCCAGCGCCGCGTCGGCCAGTTCCTGGTCGTCGGAAAAACAGTGGAAGATACCCGCCTTGCCGTTGGGATCGTCATAGTAATCGGAAAGGATGGACATCATGTCCTGCTTGGCGTCGCGGCTGTGAATGATGATTGGTTTGTCCAGTTCCTTGGCGAGTTCGATCTGCTTGCGGAAGTGCTTGCGTTGCACGTCCTGCGGCGAATAATTTTTGAAGTAATCGAGGCCGATCTCTCCCAGTGCAATCACTTTTGGATGATCCAGCAGGATGCGCAGGTGATCGTAGGTGTCGCCGTGGATATTTTTAGTGTCGTGCGGATGCACCCCGGCGGTGGCGTAGATGAAGTCATAGTGCTCGGTCAGCTCCACCGACCGCTGACTGCTCTCGATGTCGCACCCGATATTCACCATGTATTTGACGCCGTTATCGCGGGCGCGTTGGATGGTTTCTTCGCGGTCCTCGTCGTACGAATCCATATCGATATGAGCATGGGTATCGATCATCATTTGACGCGCACTCCGGGCGGCAGGTCGCTGTCGAATCCGCCGAGGATGATGGCATCGCCATTGCTCCCGGCGAGGATCATGCCCTGCGATTCGAGGCCCATCAGTTTGGCGGGTTTAAGATTGGCGACCAGGATGACGGTGCGGCCGACGAGTTGTTCCGGTTCGTAGGCTTCGGCGATGCCGGCCAGTACCTGGCGTTGTTCCGTGCCGAGGTCGACTTTCAGCTTGATCAGTTTTTTCGATTTCTTCACATTTTCTGCTTCCAGGATTTTAGCGGTGCGCAGATCGACTTTCATAAAATCGTCGATAGTGATCTGGCCCTTGTCGTCACTCTCTGATTTTTGGTCTGCTTTGGTTTCCACATTGCCTCCAATGTCCACCGACTCCAGAATTTTAGCGGCGGCTTTGTCGTCGATGCGCGGAAAGATTTGCGCGCCCTGGTGTGTCTGCGTGCCAGATTTGATCCATCCCCATTTTTTTATTGAGTCCAAACCCTGTTTTTCAATCGGGGTGTCGATACCGAGTTGTGTCATCATTTTATCGGCGGTCTCCGGCATGAAGGGCGCGATAAGGATGGCGATCACCCGGCAGGCTTCGGAGGCATTGTAGAGGACCGTTGCCAGACGCTTTTTCCCGTCGTCGGTCTTCGCTAGGTTCCACGGCGCGGTGTCGTTGACATAGATGTTGCCGGCATCCAGAAACTCCCAAATTTTTGCAAGAATTTTACTGTAGGCCAGCTCGCCGTACAATCGGTCGACTTCTTTGATGACCTCGGCCGATTTGGCGACAAGGGGTGCATCCTCATCTCCTTTAGTATCGGGTTTTGGGAGCTCACCTTTAAAGTACTTCTTCAGCATATTAAGCGTGCGGTTGAGCAGGTTGCCGAGGTTGTTGGCGAGGTCGCTGTTGATCCGGCCGATCAGCGCCTTGTGCGAAAAGTCGCCGTCCAATCCAAACGGCACTTCGCGGAGCAGGAAGTAGCGGATCACGTCGACCCCGAACTGATCGATGAGATGATTCGGCTCCACCACGTTGCGGAGCGACTTGGACATTTTCTGACCGTTCACCGTCCACCAGCCGTGCGCAAAGATGTTCTGTGGCAGGGGGAGGCCGATGGCTTTCAGCATGGTTGCCCAGTACACCGAATGCGTGGTGAGGATATCCTTGCCGATCAAGTGATGCGCCGCCGGCCAGTAATCGCAGGCGTGGATTTTATCCAGCGTCCCAAAGGTGGAAATGTAATTGATGAGTGCGTCGAACCAGACGTAGGTGACATAGTCGCTGTAGTCGAAGGGTAGGGGAATGCCCCACGACAAACGTTCCGTGGGCCGTGAAATGCACAGGTCGTCCAGCGGCTGTTTAAGGAAGCCGAGAATTTCGTTACGTCGCGATTTAGGCTGGATGAAGTTTTCATTTTGATTGATGTAATCGACCAGCCAGTCGCGGTGTTGTCCCATTTTAAAGAAGTAATTGCTTTCGTTGATTTTTTCGACCTTGCGTCCGCATTCCGGGCAGTTTCCGTCCACGAGATCTTTTTCCGTCCAGAACCTTTCGTCCGGCATGCAGTACCAGCCCTCGTAGTTTTTTTTGTAGATTTCGCCTTCGTCGTACAGCTTCTGAAGGATTTCGTGAACTACTTTCTTGTGACGCTCCTCGGTGGTGCGGATGAAATCATTATTGGAAATATTGAACCGGACCCACAGTTCCTTGAAGCGCACATGCAGGTCGTCGACATGCGCCTGCGGGTCTTTGCCCGATTGTCCGGCGGCTTGCTGGACTTTCTGGCCGTGCTCGTCGGTCCCCGTCAGGAAAAACACGTCGTATCCTGCCAGCCGTTTGTAACGCGCCACCACATCCGCCGCGATGGTGGTGTAGGCATGCCCGATATGAGGGACGTCGTTGACGTAATATATGGGCGTGGTGATAAAAAACGTTTTTTTCTTCATTAATGGCTTAAAGGGGCAAAGGGTTATTGGGTTGGGGCCGTGGGTTTTTCCTGGGGCTTGTTCAGGTATTCCCGGAGCTCGTCCAGATGATAGTACATCATGTAGTCATCATCAAGCAGGCGAACCGTGATGACCTGCTTCAGGATATCGTTCTTGACCACCTTGCCGGGGCCTTCCGGAGTATTGATGATCTTGCCGATTTTAGGGAGTTCCTTGATCATGGTTCGGTAAAGGTCGTGCTCGTATTGAAGACAGCACATGAGGCGTCCGCAGACTCCGGAAATTTTACTGGGGTTGAGCGCCAGTCCCTGGTCCTTGGCCATTCGGATGGTGACGGGGGTGAACTCCGTTAGGAAGGTGGAGCAACACAGGGATTCCCCGCAAATCCCGTTGCCGGTGATGGCCTTGGCTTCGTCCCGGACGCCGACCTGCCGCATTTCGATCCGGTGCCGCAGTTTGGCGGCCAACTGCTTGACCAGTTCGCGGAAATCGATCCGGCCCTCCGCCGTGAAATAAAAGATCGATTTATTCATTTCTTCGAAATAAACTACCCGGCTCAGATTCATGGCCAGACTCAGCTTGTCGATCAACTCCCAGCAGAATTGGCTGGAGTTCCATTCCCGTTCTTGTTTGTTTTTTTCTTTGGCCAGATCTTTCTCATTGGCGATGCGCAGAATTTTGGGCGGAGCGAAGGTGTCATCTTTTCGAATGTTGATCATTTTGTTGGACACCACTTGACCCATTTTGGGTCCATCGTCGGTGTCGACCATAACCTGAATGCCGACCCGGAGATTCAGATTTTGCGGGTTGCATGATTCGGACTTGAGCGATCCTCGGATGCGCGTCCCAATGACAAACTTGGGAGGAGGCTCCGGTGGATGATTCGCCTGTTCTTTCTTTTTGCAATCAGGATAATTTTTTAGGGTTCGGTACATCAGGCGGCCTCACAAAAATCCAACAGCATGGTTTCCAGCGCCAGCTGGGCGTTGGCGTTTCCGGACAAGGCATACTTGGTTTGATTTACCGCCTCGGCCATTTTTAAAAGATGGGACAGCGATTTTTTCCGAGCGACCGGTTCCAATTCCGCCACCAAATCCCGGTTGAACAACTGGTCGGGCGACCCGCCCGATTTGAT
>JAUVMD010000118.1 GCA_030600405.1 Nitrospirota bacterium | reverse complement strand
GTCCGAAATAGGCTTCTCAAGAGAGAAAATAGCAACGGTGCGTCCTGTTCGGACGAGGATATCGCAGCGGGATTCCAGGAGGCCGTAGTGGATGTCCTGGTCCGCAAAACCCTTTCGGCCTGTAGGCAGGAATCTTTGAAGCGGATAGTGGTCACCGGGGGGGTCGCCGCCAATGGATATCTCAGAGACCGCATGACCGAGGCCGCGCGCCAAGAGGGAATTGAGGTGTTCGTTCCCAAACCGGTATTGTGTACGGATAATGCCGCGATGATCGCCTGTGCCGGTTATTACCGTTCACAGCATTGCCCTCCCTCTGAGAGCGATCCGTTTTCTCTGGATGCTCATCCCAATTTGCCCTTTTAACGGATTATTGTTTTATGAATGTTCTGGTTACCGGAGGCGGCGGATTTCTGGGAAGTCATCTCGCCCGCCGGTTGCATGAGATGGGTCATTGCGTCTCGGTGCTGGGACGCCACCGCTATCCCGGTCTTCCTGGAAATATTATCCAGTTACAAGCCGACCTGCGTAACCCGAAAGCCGTTTCCGAAGCCTGCCGGGAGCAGGACTCGGTGTTCCATGCCGGAGCCCTGCCGGGAATTTGGGGAACCAAAAGGGATTTTTATCAGACCAATGTAGACGGTACCCGCCATGTGATTGAAGGGTGCCTCGAACACGGGGTCCGAAAACTGGTGTTCACCAGCTCACCCAGTGTCATTTATAACCAGACCGATATGGAAAATGTGGACGAAACCGCTCCATACCCCTCCCATTACCTGTCCGATTATCCCGAAACCAAGGCGCTGGCGGAGCAGAGAGTCATGGCCGCTAACGGGCGGCAGGGCCTGCTGACGGTTTCTCTCAGACCCCATTTGATCTGGGGGCCGGGCGATCCGCATCTTGTCCCCAGAATCATTGAGCAGGCCAAAAAACACAAATTGGTCCGGGTAGGGGAGGGAACCAACCGGGTGGATATTATTTATATCGATAATGCCGTGGAAGGCCATATCCGGGCTTGGCAGGCACTGGAGCCCGGCTCTTCAGTGGCCGGACAATGTTACTTTCTCAGCGACGGCGAGCCAGTGATCCTATGGGACTGGATCAACCAATTGCTGGCCTCTTTGGGGATCAGCCCTGTGACGAAAAGTATTTCCTACCGCATGGCGAGCAATCTGGGATGGATTCTGGAAGGGGTTTACCGCGTATTCGGACTTGCCGGAGAACCTCGGATGACCCGTTTCCTCGCCGGGCAGTTGGCGACCTCTCACTATTTTGACATTAGCCGTGCCAGGAGGGATTTTAATTACAAAGGCATGATTTCCCCCGAGGAAGGGATGAAACGTCTGCTCAAGTCGCTTCAGGTTCCCCTAGAAGGTTGATGCGGTGGGCCAGGCAACCGGCACCGAATCCGTTTTCAATATTGACCACCGAGACGCCTGGCGCACAGGAGTTGAGCATGGTCAACAAGGCGGCTAGTCCCTCGAACGAGGCTCCATAACCGACCCGGGTGGGAACGGCAATAACCGGACACTCCACCAGTCCGCCGACGACGCTCACCAGAGCTCCATCCATTCCCGCTACCACGATGATCACCCGCGCCTCCCGTAACCGGTCCATTTTATCCAGAAGACGGTGAATCCCCGCCACGCCGACGTCATAGACGGTTTCAACCCGGCTCCCGAGAAGTCCGGCGGTGGCCACCGCCTCCTCGGCAATGGGGATATCCGAAGTCCCCGCAGTGAGAACCAAGATATGACCAATTTTTTTCTGTTGAGGTTTTCTCTGGAGAATCAGGGTCCGGCCCTCTGGATTGTAATGAGCCTGGGAAGGGAGGTCGGATTGGATTTTCTGGTGCACATCCGGAGCCAGACGGGTCGCCAGGATGTCGGTTTCGGCCTGATCCATTTTGCGGATAAGGGTCAGAATTTGATCCGGGGTTTTGCCCTCACAATAAATCACCTCCGGTATGCCGTTGCGAAGTGACCGGTGGTGGTCCACCTGCGCAAAACCCAAATCCTCATAAGGCAGATTTTTTAAACGCTCGTAGGCTTCTTGCGGCTCAATTTTTTTCTCGTATAAATCATGGATCAATTGCTGCAGGGATTCTCGATTCATTCCAACCCTTTGATACCTATAAACTCAGAAGTCGTCTCGACATTCATCAAATCCCTCATGGTGGTTTGAGGAGCCTTCCCTTCATGGAGGACGCGGTAGGTCTCCTCAATAATGGATGCCTGAATATCGAATTTGTTTTTGAGTTGATAGGCGGCGGTGACCGTGCGCACCCCTTCCGCGACCATTTTCATGCTGGCGGTAATTTCATTGAGTTTCAGTCCTTGCCCCAATTTAAATCCAACCGTCCGGTTGCGGCTGAGATCGCCTGTGCACGTTAACACCAAGTCTCCCATACCTGATAAACCCGCAAACGTTTCAGGCCTCGCACCCATGGCGGTTCCAATGCGGGTAATTTCCACCAAGCCTCGATTGATCAATGCCGCACGGGTATTAAAACCCAATTGCAATCCGTCGGATATTCCCGTCGCGATGGCGATGACGTTTTTAAGAGCCCCGCCAATTTCAACTCCCAATAAATCGGTACTGGTAAAGACCTTTAATTTATCTGTGTTGAAGAGGGCTTGCACTCGCTCGGCAGTATCCTGACGGTGTGCCGCCGCGACAATGGCCGAAGGATTTTCCTGTGCCACTTCCCTGGCAAAGGTGGGTCCTGACAAGACAGCCAGGGAATCAAAAGCAGGGAGTGTCTCTTCAATGACTTTATGAATCGGAAGGAGCGATTCATTCTCGATACCCTTGCTGGCATTGATGATCAAACAATTCGGATCGATAAATGCCTTCACAGAATTCAGGGTAGACCGCAACACATGGGTAGGTACCACCACCAGGATGATTTTTTTATTCACCACCACTTCCTGTAACGAGTGGGAGGGATGAATGGCATCTGGAAGTTGAAAGCCCGGCAGATAAACCCGGTTTTCCCGTTCCTGGTTCATCGCATCACAGAGGTCTTTTTCATAGACCCAAAGGTCGACCCGATGACCTTTTCCTGCCAACAAAAGAGAGAGCGCGGTTCCCCAGCTCCCTGCACCGATGACCCCTATCGCTAAAGAAGGATTTACCATAGAGTTTCCATAAAATAATAATTTAGAAGTGGTTCGAAAAATCCAGAAAACCGCTCTTAAATTCTATTTTACCTGAATTAAGGCGGGGAAATGGCTTGTTATAGCAAAAACTTTGTGATTAAATTAAATTCCCTTAAAAAAGGGTTTGTTCCACTCCCACTTCAAATTATAATCCACAATAATGGCGCAAGAAACCAAATTAAAAAGAAAAGACCTGAAAGAACCGGATCAATTTCTGGTGGCGAGCAATGAGTTTCTTGATTTTATAACTCGAAACAAATCCGTGCTGGTTAGTTTACTGGCTGGGCTATTAGTGATAGGGGGCGGATTCTTGTTTGTGACTCAACAGAAAAGTTCTGAAAGTTTGAAAATGGAATCGCTCTACTTTCAAATGACCCAACTGGTGGAAGATGAAAAGGAACTCACCGGCGAACAACTGCTTTCCAAATTAAAATCCCTTTTGGAACAGTTTGAGGAAGGGGATCAAAAATCAAGAGCCCGGCTGTTTTTGGGGGATGCCCAATATCAAAATAAACATTACGACGACGCTCTTGCGTCGTTTAAAATGGTGTTGGATAAAGCGCGGCCTGGAACGCTTATTTTTTATATGGGCCACTCCGGAATGGCCCATTCATATGAAGGCAAAAATGATTTCATGAATGCCATTGCCCACTACAAAAATATTATAGACCATCCGGGAGAGTCGCCGCTGTTTTATACCTACCTTGAATTGGCACGGTGTTATGAGTTGGCGCAGAATCCTAAAAATGCGGTATTGATTCTGCGTGAGATGCAAACCAAATTTCCCAAACATGCCGGCCTGGAGAAAGTGAACCTCTCTCTCAAGCGATTGGAAGGCTAGGCATCATTTCAGAGGCTCCTTTTATGAGGCCTTTTAAACACAGGGTCGGCACCACCAGTTTATTCTTTCTCCTTTCATGTTTGATTTTTCTACTTCCTTCTTCTCCCGCCTTCTCCGTTCCGTTTATCAGTAAAGACACCGAATTGGCAATGGGCCAGGAGGCGGACAAACAAGTTGTTGCCCAATTCGGATTGTATGGTGACAAGAGCCTTCAATTATACGTCAATGAAATCGGTCAAAAACTGGTTTCTACTTTGTCGGACAAGGAATTCAATAAGTATTTTTTCAAGGTCGTGGACAGCTCGGATATTAATGCTTTTGCTTTACCGGGCGGATATATCTATGTAACCCGGGGAATTTTGGCCATGATCAACAACGAAGCTGAGCTGGCCTGCATCCTGGGGCATGAAATCGGCCATGTCACCCAGCATCATGGTGCCAAACAGATTGTTCGAGCCATCGGAGCCCAGATACTTGCCATCGGCGGGGCCATCGCCAGTCCTAAACATGCGGGAGAATGGCTGATGGTCAGTTCCCAGATGTTCAACCAGATCAATTTGGGTTATGGACGCGATGCGGAATTGGAATCCGATGCGCATGGCCTGTTGTCGGCCTATCAGGCGGGCTACGACCCGCGTAGTATGGTTGACTTCTTAAAGGGGCTTCGCCAGCAGGAAATGATGTCTGGGCAAGCCTATCATAGTTTTCAGGCCACCCACCCGGACACCAAGGAAAGGATCATTAAAACCGGCAGTTTGTCGGAGTCCATTGTCAATCGTAAGGAGAAATCGGTAAGGAAGAACCGAAAAGAATATTTGAGCCATATCCAGGGCCTGTCCTTTGGTGGACAAAAGTACAATGGAGACAGGAAAAATTATAAGAAAAAACATATTGACGTTTATGAGGTCCAGCCCGGGGATACCTTCAAGAGCATCGCCATGAAGGAATTGGGGGATGAACGGGAGGACTTGACGATTGCAGTCATGAATGGGAAACGCCTGGAAGATTCTCTTAAGCCCGGCGAGTTTTTAAAACTGGTGCGCCCAGGACCTTACCATAAAGACACTATTCTTGAGATACGCCCCGATATCAATACAACACAATGATTTAGAACGTTCAATGTCCGAAACTCTGGACTTGGATATAAGCAACACAGTCCATTTGACCGGCCGCCAGGACATCTTCGGCCACCGCCGGATCATTCAGGCCGCCACACCCGATGATCGATAGGCCGGAATATTCCTTCGCCAGTTGAGCCAGGCTTTTACCCGCATCGAATACAGGTACTGGTGCAGGCGGCGCATTCACGTGAATATAGTCGATACCCGTTTCAGCCAGAGCCGAGAAAATGACCTTGGCGTCTTCGTCTCCACCTTCCCAAACATGG
>JAUVMD010000236.1 GCA_030600405.1 Nitrospirota bacterium | reverse complement strand
TGAAACTTTCTGAAATCGCCTATCGTGAAGGAGACCTTCCGATCATTGATCTATTGGACAGCCAGACTCGGCTTATCTTAAGTCAACGAGATAGTGTGCAAGCCCGTTTCGAATTTTACAAGACACTCTTCAGCCTGTTGAGAACGATCGGCAAATCGGATCTGATTCTCAATTTCTTTGATACGGATAAAATTAAAAATTTTCGCTTGGAAATGATTCAATTTTTGGATCAAAAAATAAAAGAAAAACAGCTCTCGAAGTCTCCTACTTTAGAGTGATTAAACTTTGCAAGGAAAGCTTATGCTACGACGACTGTTAATCCTACTTTTTATTGCCTGTCTTGGGGGACTGGTTGGGGCCTGTGCAGAAAAGGAACCTCCTCCTGCACCTCCAGAAATTATTCGCCCCGTCAAAGTAATGACCATCTCCTCCAATATCTCATCTATGGAGACCAAGGTTTTTAGCGGAGTGGCGAAAGGCATCGAGGAAATCACTCTTAGTTTTCGGGTTACCGGAGTGTTGCAGACCCTTCCCACCGAAGTTGGAGACAAGAAGAAAAAGGGCGATGTGTTAGCCAGCCTGGATCAACGAGATTTCATATTTGAGGTCAGGAATTTTAAAGGGCAACTTAAAACCGCTGAAGCGGAGCTGGATGTATTAAAAATAGGAGAGCGCCCTGAAAATATTCGCAAACTTGAAGCTCAAATTTTGAGTTTGAAATCTACTTTAAGGACCGCAGAGTTAGAATACCAGCGGGTGCAACAACTTTATGTCAATGACGCGGCATCCAAGGCCCGGCTCGACCAGGCCAAATCCGATGGGGATTTATCCAAGGCCAACCTGGAGGCAGCGGAGCAGGAGCTGATTATGGCCACTACAGGGGCCCGCGAGGAAGATATTCGCGCGCAGGAAGCAAAGATACTTTCCATTCAGGCCAATCTGGATCGCGCTATCGCCGACCGGGAATACACCATTCTTTATATGCCGTTCGATGGCGTAATTGCCAAAAGGCATGTTTCCAATTTTGAGCAAATCCTGAAGAATCAACATATATACGATGTTTCCGCCATGGACCGCATCGAAGTCAGGATCAGTATCCCCGATTCAATGATCTCCAATATAAAGAAGGTCCAATCGGTCCTAGTGAAATTTTTACCCCTCGCGAAGAAAAAGTTTTCAGGCAAAATTACAAAAGTGGGGCTTTCTGCGGATAGGACAACGCTCACCTATCCCGTTTGGGTCGAGATTCCAAACCCAAAGAGAGAAATTCTTCCCGGAATGCCAGTCGAAGTCGCTTTGACGTTACCGCACCGCGGGGGTAAAAACCCTATGCTGCCAATCGATACAGTCCTGGAAGATAAAGTGTCCGGGGAGAAATATGTTTGGGTCGTTGCCCCATCCGATCAAACGGCAACCCATAGAGCGGTCCGTATTGGAAATTTGGTGGGGGACCTCATTGAAATTACCGATGGATTGGAAGCCGGAGATGTCATTATCGTCGCTGGGTTGGATCAATTGGGAGAAGGCATGAAGATTCGCCCATTGAATCCAACTCCATAAACAAATAGGCACTGAGTTTTCTTGCTGCCTCTTTTTCGGGACCCTTTAACTTTCGAAAAGTAATATGGTCAAATATGCGCTTGAACATAAAGGCGTAATAGCCTTTATCTATTCCTTGATTTTGCTGATGGGGCTTTATAGCTGGAATATCATTGGCAAGCAGGAAAACCCTGAATTTCCGGAATTCAATGCTGTGGTGGTGACTCAATGGCCGGGTGCTTCCCCGCTTAAAATTGAGGAATTGGTCACCGAAAAAATTGAAAAAAAGCTATTGGAGCTGCCCTATTGGGACAACATTCGATCCTTGTCCCAACCGGGGGTCTCCTATGTGTTCGCAAAAATAAAGGGCAGTATTTGGGAAGTGACGCCGATCTGGGAGGAAGCTCGAAACAAGCTGGAGGATTTGAACGGTCTGTTCCCCGATGGTGTCGGTAAGCCCTGGCTCAATACGGACTTCGGGAAGACACAGGCCGTTGTATTGGCAGTCATGGGTGAGGGATTCACCTATAAAGAGCTTTACGATTATGCCGATGATTTCAAAAAGGAATTGGAGCAGGTTCAATATGTGGCCAAAGTAGAGATCATTGGTAAGCAGGAAGAACGTGTCTGGCTCGAATTTTCTCCCACCCAACTGGCGGGAATGGGCCTCGATGGCCAGACCATCGTTGATACTGTGAGCCAGCAAAATGCTCTGGAGCCGGGAGGCAGAATTTGGCTGGGGACCCAAACCATCCGCGTTGAGACCAGCGGAGAATACAAGTCGATTGAGGAGATCGGAAATACCCTCATCACCCTTCCTGGAAACGGGGGTTCTTTTCTTCTAAAGGATATAACTAATATAGAAAGGGAATACGAAGATCCTCCAAAAATGCAGATGCGGTTTATGGGCAAAGACGCCATTGGCATAGTTCTGCAAATGCAGGAGGGAGGGCAAATCCTGGAGCTGGGAGAAAACGTTAAAAAAAGAATTGAACAATACCTGCAAATCGTTCCATTAGGTGTTCACATCGACATATTAAATTTCCAACCGATGTGGACGGCAAAGAAGATCAAAGATTTCGCCAGCAATTTAGTACAAGCGGTTCTTACGGTAGGACTGTTCATGATGGTTCTTTTGGGGTGGCGAGAAGGTGTGATCATTGCCACTCTGATTCCCAGCGCATTTTTAATCACCTTTCTTGTTATGGCAATCATCGGTGTCCCGCTACAGCAGATTTCCCTGGCGGGGTATATTATTGCCCTGGGCATGCTGGTGGATAATGGCATTGTTATGGTCGAATCCATATCCGGTTACATTAAAGCCGGTATGAATAAGGCCCAGGCTGCCATTCAGGCAGGCCGCGAGCTGATGATTCCTCTATTGGCGGCGACGGCCACTACCGTAGCCGCTTTTTTGCCGATTGCGCTAGCCAAGGAATCGGTGGGAATTTATTGCCAGTCTCTACCCATAGTCGTAATGATTGTTCTTTCCGCGTCGTTCTTTGTTTCAATGACTTTAGTGCCAGTGAGCTGTGTGGCTCTTATTAAGCCAAAAGAAAAGAAAAAATCGTCTTCTCCCAATATATTTGCCCGGCTTTATCCTAGAATTTTAGGAGTGGCGTTAAGATTTAAATATCTGACTCTGATTTCAATTGTGGGCCTCTTGATCTTTGTGCTGCCGCTGGCGGGAAACCTTCCAAAAATGTTTTTCCCTGCTTCCGATCGTGCTCAATTTTATTTTGATCTTTACATGCCAGAGGGAACGGATATTCGCGAGACGCGCCGGGTTGCTTTGAAGGTTGAGGATTATGTTCTCTCTCATTACAAGGATCAAGTCCGCAATATGGCTGTCTATATCGGGGAAAAGAGCCCCCTGTACCATGTCTCGATTTCTGGGGAGGAGCAGACGAGTAATTTTGCGCAATTCATAGTCAACGCTTGGGAACGACCTCAGGCCCTGAAGATGTTGGATGAACTCGACACCTATTTTAAGGAAAACATCATCGAAGG
>JAUVMD010000241.1 GCA_030600405.1 Nitrospirota bacterium | reverse complement strand
GTGGAAGTTTTATTGAAAGCCGCCAAAATGGAACCTAACAATGGTTTGGTTTCTCAGGAGCTATGTGAGGCTTATAAAAAGAAGGGGTTTTACAGAGTCAGTATCGACCATTGTGAAAAGGCTATAAAAATTCTCCCGAATTCACATCCCGTCATGAACCGGCTGGCCTGGTTGTATGCCAAGAAGAAAACCCGATTGAGAAAGGCGCAGAGGTTATCCCAAAAAGCGGTCAAGTCGGATCCTCAAAACCACAGATATCTCGATACTCTGGCGGAAGTTTACTATGTTCGTGGAAAAACAAATAAAGCCATCGGAACCATCAAAAAGGCTTTGGAAATTGATGCAGGCAATCGTTTTTACAAACAGCAGTTATGGCGCTTCAAACATATTAAAGCCACTCCACCGAAAGCGAAAACCACCGTTCCCAGTAAATCGGTGAATAATTCTGATTCGGAAAACACAGTTCCACCGAAAGCGAAAGCCACCATTCCGAGCAAATCGGTGAATAATTCTGATTCGGAAAACACAGTTGAGGACTCATCGGATAATTCCAATACGGAAACATTCGAGGAGACTGAATCGGAAGAAGAAAGTCCGGAAATTCCTGAATCGCAGCCCTTTGACGAGGAACTATAGCAATCAGATGGTCCCCATCCCCTTTAATCCGATATAGCTGAAATAGCACAACAGCAGGATTATGCCGTCATGCTTACTCAATTGGTGCTCCAGCCGGATCAAAATGAGTAACAGGCAGGTCAAGCCGGTGGTGACCAGCAAGTCCGGATGAATGGCTTCCTGGATGTTCAGGGGATGAAGGGAAGCGCTGGCCCCCAGAACCATAAAAATATTAAAGATATTACTTCCGAATATATTTCCCAGAGCCATTTCTCCATGGCCCCGCCGGGCGGACAAAAGGGAAGACACGATTTCCGGCAAGCTGGTCCCAAGTGCGACGATGGAAATTCCGATTAACCACTCGCTGATTCCCACTTCCCGGGCGATGTGGACGGCGCCGTGCACCATCCAATCCGCTCCCAGGATCAAAAGGGCCAATCCCGCGAGAGTCAATACGATTTGATAGCCCATCCCTTTGCCGGCGAAGAGAGGAGATTCTTCACCCAACTCAAAATCCGAAGCCTCATCATTTTTAAGCGTTTTCCAGATATAAATCAAAAGCCCCGCTAGCAACAGCAATCCTTCCCAGCGAGACAAGGAAAAATCCCAGGCCAAAAATAAAATGAGGAAGCTAGCAATTAAAAGGGGAAATGCTTCAGATTTAAACCGTCTTTGATCGATGGTGAGAGGGACGATCAGTGCTGTCAATCCCAGTACCAACCCTACGTTGGCAATATTACTACCGATGACATTTCCAACTGCCACCTCTGCCGCGCCTTGGAATGAGGCCAGTACGCTGACCGCCAACTCGGGAGAGGAGGTGCCGAATCCCATCACCGTGGCGCCAATCACGAAAGGGCTGATTTTAAAACGATGGGCGATCCGCAGGCTTCCGGTAATCAGGGTTTCACCGCCAAAATATAACGAGGCGAGGCCTGCCAACACATAGATAAAATCAGTAATCATAGAAATCGCCTTGTGTTCACCTTTGAACCGGCGGGTAAATTGGGCTCAGTGCTTCTGGATTGTGAACTGAGAGGTTGCGGTTCAAGGGGTGGCAAAAGTTGAAATGTAGAATGGATTGACCAGATTGGGAATTTTTGTTAATCAAACTTAGAGGATCATACAAGAATTGGTGAGAGATTTCATTAAAAAGCAAAAGAAAAACCAGGGAGTCCCGAAGGATTCCCTGGTTTCTGAGTGCCGCGTTTTTTACGGAGATTAACTGCCTTCTCTCTTCGGAGCGGCGGTTTTCATTTCTTTGCCGTCCTGGCTGCCTTCTTCCATTTTTCTGTGGTCGGCGCTTTTATCATACTCTTCTTTGCTGGCGCTAACTCCCTTCATGTGGCCTTTACCGTCTTTGAAATCTTTGGAGCGTTTCTTGTCTTTTTCGTGGGAGGATTGTTCCATTTTCGCGCCGGAACCCTCTTCCATGTGTTTCCCGTCATCAGCCCACATCAGGCTGGTTATCATAAGCGCGAGAGAGAAAATCAAAGCTGATAATAGGAGGACTGTTTTTTTCATGAACTACTCCTGAGTATGGTGTGGAACCAGATTGATGGATACGAAATAGTTTCTCTTCCCGTAACCGGGTGAGGTTTGCCGGAAATCTTTCAAATCTTAAATTAGTCGTTTGACGATGACATATATTACAGACAAAAATGCGGGTTTTTCGATATTTTTTCCAGGAAAGGGCATAAAAAAGCCCTCATCCCGCAGGATGAGGGCAAAAGAAACTCAATAATGTCAGGATTTTTTGCGAATCAGGGTTCCCTTGTACCCCATACTCTCCAGTTTTTTCTGGTTTTTGAGGGCGTTCGTGTTGTTTTCAAAACCTCCGACACGGACGATAAACATTCGCGAATCGATTTTCATTTGTTTCAGGCTGGTGAAAATTCCTTGTTTGGTCAATTTTTGCTTGAGCGTCTCAGCTCTTACTTTTGTTTTTTCTTTGCCCAGAACAATGGAATAGCTCCCGTTATCATTTTTTTTCAATAGGGGGGTCAATCCCTTGTTCTTCAGTTCCATAATCATATTCTGCGGACTTTTTTTGTCGGCGAAACCCCCGATAAAAACGACATACATAGAAGATCGGGTGGTCCGGGTTTGCACGAGCGGGGAAAACCCACCGAACATCAGCTTTTTAATCACGCGATCCGCGTTGGCTTTTACTGAAAACGCTCCCACTTGTATGAAAAACTCACTTTGCGCCTCTGTAAGCCGGGGGGCGACAGGTTTGGACGGGGAGGGTTCTGCCGTTTTCTTTCCTCCAGATTTTAACACGGGGTTAAGTGCCGGGCTCGTAGGATCAGCAGGAGCCGATGGTGTTTGAATTTCAGGAGTGAGGGAAGAAGTGCTCTCCACCCTGGGGGAACCAGGCTGGGAAGGCGCTGTGGGTTTCGGGCCTGAAGCTGCTCCCTCTGGGGTCCCTAGATTTTTTTGAATCATGGAAATCACTTCATTTTCCAAAGGACTCAGGTCTTCCCCTTGCGGTTCGGTTTGGGCTGAAACCGATGGTTCAGCAGCCGGCGCGGACTCGGTTACTGGAAAAGGAATGGGTTTGGGAGTAGGCCCCGGTGCGGGCAAAGCTTGGGCGACCTGTGCTTCCTCCATTAGAAAGGAAGGTATGGGAATGGTCTGGTTCTGCACTCCTGAATAGAGAACATAGAACAATCCCACTCCAACCAGAACCACCAGAAGCATTCTGGTATTATTGGAACGTATTTTTTGGTTGATCTCGGCCTGGGCCTCGATCTCCGCATCCAGAATCAAATCGTCGATTTTTTTGATGGTTCTTTTATATCCGGGTTGTTCACTCTGTTGAGGCTCATTAAATAATTTAGCAGACATGATTTTTTGGGAGTGAAAGGTTATTG
>JAUVMD010000312.1 GCA_030600405.1 Nitrospirota bacterium | reverse complement strand
GCGGCCGGTATGCTCACCGGTTTTTACGCAAACGGGTCCCAGGTGGGAAATTATTCCCTCCTGGTTCCTTATAATTTGTTCGTATAATTCGGGGGTGGTCAGGTTCCAGAAGATTTCCTTGACGTTTTTGATGCCGTGGTGCTCCAGCCCGACTTTATGTTTCAAGATTCTTTTTGGCATTCTAGGACTCCATCATCAGGAGAAGTTTTAAGATATGTAATAATGCTACCGGGAAAGGTTCCGGTGCTCGAAATTACAGCGAAATATCAAATATCGGCTAATAAGGTCATGGTATCATAAGTGTTGACAGTTTGAAAAATTTTTGTATTTGTTGGCCAAAGTTGGCTGATTGTGCGCACGGCAGGGCTATTTTTGAAGCCCTTCGAGACCGCTCCGGAGGCGGACTATGACCACAGAAACCCAGCCACTTAAAATATTGACCCGCACCCGGTCCCCCTTTAATGATATTTTCGTCATCGAACGGGAAAACCTGAGGGAAATGTGGTTTCAGGGTAATGGCCGGTTCTATCTGCAGACCCGGATCGACCTTGATCGGCCGGGTGACCTGGCCCTGATCTATACGCGTCTGCTCCTCGCTCCCTTGATATGGAGCCCGAACCCATCCCGGATACTTATGATCGGGTTGGGCGGCGGTGTGCTTCCCCGGTTTTTAAACGAGGTTTACCCGGACATCGAGATCGATGTGGTTGAAGTGGACGCTCGCGTGACTGAACTGGCCCGGCGTTATTTTGGTTTCAAAGAAAGCCCGCGCCTACAGGTTTTCGAGGACGATGGACGGGCTTTTGTTAAACAGCGCGGCCAAAAGTATGACATGGTTTTCCTTGATGCCTTTAAAGGCGGATCGGTGCCATATCATCTCAAGACCGTCGAGTTTTACCGGGAAATCGCCCAATCTCTGAATGAAGAAGGGTTGCTGGCCACCAACCTGTATGGGAAAAACAATACATTGAAACCGCGCGACCGCAAAACTCTGGAAGCGGTGTTTCAGCGGGTCTCTTTTTTTGAAGATGCGGAACGTGTGGCGACGGTTTGTGTGGCGGTTCTCAAGGACGAAGGCGCGGCCTTGGAAGCGCTCTGGAAATATATTTCTAACTTGCCGGAAAATGTTCAACAAAACTTGTCCTGGCTCGAAAATATGGATATGATCGAAAGCGGGAGTTTGATCGAGCCTCGCGGCTCTGTATTCAAGGATGATTTTGAGGTCTCGGAATTTTTCAAGGCGGTTCAGCGGAACAACCAGGACGATCCATTTTTCAACCATTCCTACCCAATTCGGAATTCGAGTTGATCCCGAATTTTCCTGGAAAGCAGTAAATATCGTTAACATTTTAGTCAGGGAGTGATTCATGATTGAGGAGCTGAAAAAACAGCATCAAGAAATGGCCCAACGCATCGAACGCATCCGGGGGTTTCTTTGACGTCGATAATAAATTAAAGGAACTCGAGTCCCTCGATAAAGAGGTGACCACTCCCGATTTCTGGAACGACAATGAGGCTGCCCAGAAAACCCTCCAAAAACGCGCCAACCTTCAGCGCAGTGTCAATCTCTGGAAAGATCTGGTCAAGGAAAGCGATGATCTGGAGGCCATGCTGACTTTGCTGGATGAGGAAGAGGACAACTCTCTACTGGGCGAATGCGAGGCGATCGTCTCCAGCCTGAAAAAACAGTTGGAGGCGGCGGAACTGAAGGCCATGCTTTCCGGTGAAAGTGACGGCAACAACGCGATCCTCGCCATCAATTCCGGCGCAGGGGGCACCGAGTCGCAGGACTGGGCGGAAATGCTGTTGCGTATGTACATCCGTTGGGGGGAGCGTAACGATTATAAAGCGGAAGTTCTCGATATGCAGTACGGTGAGGAAGCCGGGATCAAAAGCGCCACAGTCAATTTTACCGGCGATTATGCCTACGGGTACCTGAAGGCAGAGATCGGGGTGCATCGGCTGGTGCGCATCTCGCCCTTTGATTCCAACAAGCGGCGGCACACGTCCTTCGCTTCGGTATTCGTTTATCCGGAAGTCGCTGAGGATGTAGAGGTCGAAATCAATGACGACGATCTTAAAATAGATGTCTACCGCGCTTCCGGTCCGGGAGGTCAGGGCGTAAACACCACCGACTCCGCAGTGCGCATCACTCACCAGCCGACGGGAATTGTCGTGCAGTGTCAGAACGAACGTTCCCAGCACAAGAACAAAGCATCGGCTATGAAGGTCCTCCGGGCTCGCCTCCACAAGGTGGAAATGGAAAAGAAGGACGAAGAGAAAAAGGCCAAGGAAAAGGAGAAGAGGAAAATCGAATGGGGCAGTCAGATTCGGTCCTACGTTTTGCATCCTTACCGCCTGGCCAAGGACTTGCGAACCGGCGTTGAAATAGGCAACGTCGACGCAGTGCTGGACGGCGATATCGGCCGGTTCATCGAAGCGTATTTATTAAAGGAAAATGTCACCGCTTAAGCGGTGTTTCAAAACATGAAACCGATTTTACATCCATCGTTGGTGAACGATCCGTTGGGCGATCCCGGCCTGTTCGTCCAATTTCTTTACGAAAAGCGGGCGTTGCTGTTCGACCTGGGCGATCTGTCGCCGCTCACCAACGCCGATCTGCTGAAGGTGACACATGTTTTTGTCAGCCATACCCACATCGACCATTTCATTGGGTTCGACCGGTTTCTGCGCATCGTGTTCGGACGAGAAAAGACGATCACCTTGTACGGCCCGGAAAACTTCATCGCCAATGTCGAGGGCAAGCTGGCCGGATTCACCTGGAACCTGGTGGACCGTTACG
>JAUVMD010000301.1 GCA_030600405.1 Nitrospirota bacterium | reverse complement strand
GAGTCGACGAAGCGGGACGTGGGCCTCTGGCGGGACCCGTGGTGGCCGCCGCCGTGGTGTTGTCTCCGGAACTTTCCCTGCCCGGTCTGCGCGATTCCAAAAAAATGTCCCCCGCACTACGCGAAACTCTGTACGATCAAATCATTGAAAAGTGTACGGGATTCGG
Organism: Nitrospirota bacterium; assembly: GCA_030600405.1. Lineage (GTDB taxonomy): Bacteria > Nitrospinota > Nitrospinia > Nitrospinales > Nitrospinaceae > SZUA-226. Next base: position 2,714 of record JAUVMD010000301.1, on the reverse strand, counting down.
AATCAGCGTAGTCGATGAAAATACAATCGACGAAATCAACATCCTGCAGGCCGCGTTGCTGGCCATGAAGAAGGCGGTGGAACAACTTCCCGCGCCGGCGGATATGCTTTTGATCGATGGCAACCGCGGCATCGAATGCGACACGCGTCAGAAAACCATCATCGGCGGCGACGATGCCAGTCTGTCCATCGCCGCCGCATCGGTATTGGCAAAGGTGACGCGGGATCGGTTGATGGACCGATACCACGATCAGTATCCTCAATATGAATTTTCCCGGCACAAGGGATACGGCACCCGGTTGCACCGCGAACGAATTCAACAGCACGGTCCGTGTCCCATTCACCGGAAAACGTTTAAGGGCGTGACGGAATATCTGAACCGCCGTCCGTAATAATTTTTTTGGATTGATTATGTTATCAGCACTGAATAAAAAATGGGTGTTCGCCAACGCGGAAGCTGAAACAGTCGATCGGTTAAAGGAGGACCAGGGACTTTCCCCTTTACTCGCCCAACTGATGGTCAACCGCGGCCTCGGAGATCCCGATAAGGCCCGTTTTTTTCTAGACGCACGGCTGGATACTGCTCATGACCCTTTTTTGATGCGGGGCATGGATGTGGCTGTCCGGCGCATCGTTCAGGCCATTCAGAATCGGGAAACGGTGACGGTCTACGGCGATTACGATGTGGATGGCGTGACCTCCGCCGCGTTGATGGTGCACTTCTTCCGGGAGTTGGACGCGCCGTTCGATTATTATCTGCCCAACCGCATGGAGGAGGGCTACGGCCTCAACGATCAGGCGTTGGAAACCATTAAGGCGCGCGGCAGTAAATTGGTGATCACGGCGGATACCGGAATCACTGCGTTATCGCAGGTGGCGCACGCCAACAAAATTGGTATGGAGGTCATCGTAACGGACCACCATCAAATTGCGGTGGAAGGATTGCCCGATGCACTGGCGGTGTTGAATCCCCATCAGCCTGACTGCGATTACCCATTCAAGTTTTTGAGCGGTGTCGGCATCGTATTCAAACTGGCCTCGGGGATTCGCCGGGGCCTGCTGGATGCGGGCTGGGACGCGGAGCGGCTCCCGAACCTCAAAAAACATCTCGACCTGTTCACTCTGGGCACCATCGCCGATATGTCGCCGCTGATTGACGAAAACCATGTGCTCACGTCGCATGGACTGGAGGCCCTGCGCACCAGCGTCAAGCCGGGAGTGATCGCTTTGAAATCAGTCGTTGGGATCGACGGGAAAGTCGACTCCTCCTCCGTGGGTTTCGGCATGGGACCCCGCCTGAACGCCGCCGGCAGGCTGGGTCAACCCGACCGTGGCCTGCATCTGCTGGTATCGTCCGACCTCAATGAAGCGATGGAAATGGCGAAGTCGCTGGAAGCGCTTAACGAAGAGCGCAAGGAAACCCAGAAATGGTGTTTCGAAGAAGCGGAATATCTACTGGAACGGCAGGTGGATCTTGAAAATGAAAATGTCATTGTCTTGGCATCGGAAAATTTTCATCAGGGGGTTATCGGTATCGTCGCCTCCAAACTGGCGGAAAAGTTTTACCGTCCTGCGATTCTCATTGCGCTCGAAGAGGGTAAGGGGAAAGGCTCCGCGCGAAGCATTCCTGCGTTCAACCTGGTCAAGGCGATGACGCAATGTTCGGAACATCTCATCCAGTACGGCGGACACGCTTATGCCGCCGGATTGAATATTGAGGAAGGCCGCGTGGACGACTTCCGGAAAGCCATCAACCGGGTGGGGGACAAATATCTCACCGAAGACTGTCTGGTGGCGGAGTTAAAAGTGGACACCACCCTGTCGATGCCAGATATCACCCAGGAGCTCTACAAGGAAATTGAAATTTTGGAACCGTTCGGGCAGATGAACAAGATTCCCATTTTTATCTCGCGCGACGTCCGGGCGCGCGACGTCAAGTTCGTCGGCCGCGAGGACAACCATGTCCGCTTCCGGGCATTTCAGGGCAACCAGTTTCGGAACGTCATCGGCTTCAACCTGGCCCACGCCTTTCAATCCATCGACGCCAGCGAACCGGTCGACATTGTTTACGAACTGCACCGCAACACCTGGGGCGGCCGAAACTCCATCGAAATCAAACTCCTCGATCTTCGCAACTGCAACGCTGAAGATTAAGTCAAAATTGCTTACTCTGCTCTGACGGATTCTTTGGGATTGAGGCGGGTGGCGAGGCGTGCGGGATAGAGTCCGGCCGTGTAGGCGACGATCCAGAACAAAGTGACAGCAATCAGAATAAATCCGTAGGGGAAGAACACCTGAATGGTCCAGCCGAACGATTGCTTGTTGATCACGAAAATCAGAAGATAAGAAACCACAATCCCCGCCGCCAATCCCAGCACGGAACCGATCACTCCCAGCAGTCCCGCCTCGATCAGAATCATTTTTTTGACCTGCTCCTGAAACGCCCCGATGAAACGCAGAATCCCGATTTCCCGCCGCCGCTCGATAATCAGCGAGATCAACGTGTTAAACAATCCCAGCACCGCCACGCCGATGCCGATGATCTCCAGTGAATAGGTGATGGCGAAGGTCCTGTCAAAAATTCGTAGCACTTCGGTTTTCAGTTCCTGATTGGAACGCACCAGGATGCGCTTGGATTTCCCGATGGTGCGGATGATTTCTTTGCGCACCGCGGGTAGCTGTTGCGGGTCTTTAAGGTATACGACGAAACTGTTG
>JAUVMD010000300.1 GCA_030600405.1 Nitrospirota bacterium | reverse complement strand
CGGAGGCGCGCGCAATCGACACCTTACCGTCCTCAATCGGTTGACGCAAAACCTCCAGCGCGTTGCGTTTGAACTCCGGCAATTCGTCGAGGAACAACACGCCGTTGTGCGCCAGCGACACCTCGCCCGGCATCGGCACCGTGCCGCCGCCGATCAATCCCGCGTCGGAGATGGTGTGGTGTGGCGAGCGGAACACGCGCGTGAGGATCAATCCTTTGCCGTGGTCGAGCAGTCCCAGCACGCTGTGGATTTTTGTGGTTTGAATCGCCTCCTCCAGCGAGAGTGAAGGCAGGATGGTCGGCAGGCGTTTCGCCAGCATCGACTTGCCACTTCCCGGCGGACCGATGAGAATGATATTGTGCCCGCCTGCCGCGGCGATCTCCAGCGCGCGCTTCACGTGAAGCTGACCCTTGACGTCGGTGAAATCGATTTCATACAGCGCGTCGCGGAAAAAATCCTCACCCGTTTTCGTGGGCATAGGGTCGATCATCGACTCACCGTTCAGGAACGAGACGGCCTGTGGCAGGGTGCTCACCGGGTACACGTTGAGGCCTTCCACTACGGCCGCTTCCGCCGCGTTTTCAACGGGGAGTAGAAGGCCGGTAAGACCCTTTGCCTTGGCCTCAACGGCGATGGAAAGCGCACCCTTGATCGGTTTCACCCGTCCGTCCAGCGACAGTTCGCCGAGGATCATGTAGTTTTCCAGTTCGTCCTTGCGGAGAACATGGTTGGCGGCGCAGATGCCGAGGGCGATGGGCAGATCGAATGCCGAGCCTTCCTTCTTGATGTTGGCCGGGGCGAGGTTGACGGTGATGCGCTTGACGGGGAGGTCGAGATTGGTGTTCTTGATGGCGGCCATCACGCGGTCGCTCGACTCCTTCACCGCCGCGTCCGGCAGTCCGACGATAGAAAAATTAGGAACTCCCGGCGCCAGGTTCACCTCAACCTCGACGAGGTAACCCTCGATCCCCAGCACTGCTCCACTCAATACCCGCGCGACCATGGTTTCTCCTTAATGAATTCAGATGGAGGGATTATATTCGGAAATCCAATTAATTGCAAAAACGGGCGGGAGGACTGCAAATACTGATCTTTTTCAGGAGTATAATGGCCGATAGGCTTGCAAGCCTCTTACGGTAGTTTGCCAACCTTGAACAAGGAGGGAATTGTCATGAATACCAAGAGGAAACTCCACGATGGTATCGTCGGAGCCGTTCTGACGGCGGGGTCGGCACTCGCCTACTATGCCGACCCGCTATGGATCCTCGTACCCGGCGTGCTGGGCGTCACGCTTCTGCAAAGCGGATTGACGGGATTCTGCCCGCTCTATTTTATTCTGGATAAGACCTGCAAGACCGCATAAGAAGATCTGCGCGCGAGGCAGATAATAAAATATTCCTTCCCTTACTGAGGGGAGGATACAGGTGAGGTGGGGTTTTGCAGAATTATGAAAACCTTCTGAAATCAAGGTAAGGGGCATCATAACTTCCCCTGTATCCCCTCCTTCGTAAGGAGGGGGAAAATAAACATAGACCTTATGAGTTACCTACGCAAAAGTCTCCTTTACAGGAGACCTCTGATCGAGCGGTTTTAAATTCGCCCCGCGCGGAGCGGCCGCCGCTCAGTGGCGTCAGGTTAAAATCCGTCCAGGAATTCGCCGTAGCCTTCGGCCTTCATGTTTTCCACGGGAACGAATCTGAGTGACGCGGAGTTGATGCAATACCGGAGTCCCGTCGGCTTGGGACCATCCTCGAATATATGACCGAGATGGGATTCCCCCTGCTGGGACCGGACCTCGACCCGGACCATGAAGAATGACTTATCGGTTTTGCTGTAGACGTTCTCCTCGACCAAAGGCCGGGTGAACGACGGCCAGCCGGTTTTCGAATCGAACTTGTCCTTCGAGCTGAATAACGGTTCTCCCGAAACGATATCGACATAAATGCCGTCTTGGTGATTATCCCAGTATTCATTTCGAAAGGGCGGTTCCGTCCCTTCTTCCTGGGTAACCTTGTACTGGAGCGGAGTCAGCTCTTTCTTGAGTTCAGCGTTGGAGGGTTTGGAAAATGTCCCGCCGCCCTGGCCCAAGCCCGCCGGCGCATAGTCTCGATCATCCCCCCAGGTTTTATCGATGAACATATCCCTGCCGGAACCCCTGCGGTATCCCTTGTAGTGCGAGGTGCTCTTCTTGTAAAAATCCTGGTGATATTCCTCGGCGGGGTAAAACTCGGTGGCCTGAGTGACCTCGGTGATGATTTTCCGGCTGAACCGTTGACTCTTTTCAAGCTTCTCTTTGGATTCGAGGGCCTGCTGTTTCTGCTCATCGTTATGATAAAAAATTCCCGATCGGTACTGGCTTCCCCGGTCAACAAACTGCCCGCCGCCGTCCGTCGGATCAATGTTCCGCCAGAATACCTCCAGAATGTCCGGGTAGGAAATCTGCGACGGATCGAAATGTACCTGGACGGACTCGGTGTGTCCCGTCATGCCATGCGCCACCTGTTCATAGGTGGGATTTTTTTCCGGGCCGCCGGTATATCCGGAAATCACTCTATGGACACCCGGCAATTGTTCAAAGGGGGGCTCCATGCACCAGAAACACCCCCCGGCTAATGTGGCAACCTCCAGATTTTCAGGCATACTCATGGAATCCTTTTTGGTAAGGTTTGCTTGTTTGTCAGAAGAACTGAATCCGTTGACGGATACCATCACGGCCAGCCCTATCAGGCCGACCAGAATTATATAATAAGGCGTATCGCTTTTTTTCATTTTCATCGGTTACCTCCAAATAAAGGAATGGCCATTTCCCGGCTCATTTACACTTGCAGATAAGTCGCCGTGGGGACAAACTTCTTACACCGGATCGCTGTGCGGGCCCGGTGG
>JAUVMD010000321.1 GCA_030600405.1 Nitrospirota bacterium | reverse complement strand
CTGCACAAAATCTGCACAAAATTTCCTGAGAAATTCCGCCAACCTGTCATAATCCTTGCACCCAAAAGTTTAACACTGGGTGCATGAACAATGCACGCATACATCTCAATGCCACACGTTTTTTGCCCGGCCTGATCTTTGGGACGGCTGCTGGGGTCCTGGCCTACGAACCGGTGCGCTGGTTGGTTCAGACCTGGCAGGACCCGGCATACGACTCCAAAGACTTTCTCATATTCGTGGTCTGTGCCGGATTGTTTCTGTGGAGTGCCACCAGTCCCCGCAACCCTACCTGTCGCCTAGTGGAAACCAGCCTGAACCTGATGGTTCCCATGTTCGGCCTCACGCTCCTGCCTCTGGCAGGTATGTTTAATCGGATGGTCATCGAGATTCACGACCTGCTCTGGGGGATGGTTCGGGAGAACCCTGCGGAGAAATCGCCTTCTATATAATTTAATCCCGCCGGTGGTGGTGATAAGAAACGCCGGCGCCTTGAGGAATGCGGATCGTTTCCACCAAATCCTTGACCTTTTGGGGAGGTTCGGGAGTCAGGCGGCTCACAGCGTAAGAAACGATGAAATTGAAAATCATCCCCAAGGTTCCGATGCCCTCCGGGGAAATGCCGAACCACCAGTTTTCGGCCGTGTTGGCTGATGGATTGATGAACTTAAAATAAATAATGTACCCTGCCGTGAATCCCAGACCGGTGATCATGCCGGCAATGGCCCCTTCCTTGTTCATTCGCTTGGAAAATATCCCCATCAATATAACGGGAAAAAATGAAGACGCCGCCAGACCGAACGCAAAGGCCACCACTTGCGCCACAAACCCGGGAGGATAAATCCCGAAGTAACCGGCGATGGAAACGGCGAATGCCGCTGAAAAGCGGGCAAACATCAACTCCTGCTTGTCGGTGATGGTGGGCAGAAAAATCTTTTTCATCAGGTCGTGGGAAATCGATGTGGAAATCACCAGTAACAGGCCCGCGGCGGTGGACAATGCGGCCGCCAGTCCGCCCGCCGCCACCAGAGCAATGATCCAGGCAGGCAATTGGGCGATTTCCGGATTAGCCAGCACGATGATGTCGCGGTCGATATACAATTCGTTCCCGTTTTCAGTGGACGGGTTGCTGATCAGGCGTTCTCCCTGGGCACCGCGCCCTTCGGTGAATTGCGGTTTGCCTTGAAAAGCCTTTCCCGCAACGTACTGGATTTTGCCATCCTTGTTTTTATCCACCCAGGCGATCAAACTGGTGTCTTCCCAGTTTTTGAACCATTGCGGAGTCTCGGAATACGGCGTCTGATTCACGGTCTGGAGCAAATTCACCCGGGCAAACGACGCCACTGCCGGCGCCGTGGTATAGAGGATGGCAATAAAGACCAGGGCATAGCCCGCTGATTTGCGCGCGTCCCGTACCTTGGGCACGGTGAAAAACCGCACGATCACATGCGGAAGCCCGGCGGTCCCGATCATCAGCGCCGCAGTAATAAAGAAGATGTCGATTGTGGATTTGGTTCCCGCCGTATAGGCACCGAAGCCCAACTCAGTGGACAAATGGTCCAGTTTATCTAGCAGGTAAGTTCCCGAACCGTCCGCCAGCATACTGCCAAAACCCAGTTGGGGAACCGGATTGCCGGTCATCATGATGGAAATAAAAATGGCGGGTACCATGAACGCAAATATGAGAACGCAATACTGCGCCACCTGGGTGTAGGTGATGCCTTTCATGCCCCCCAGAACCGCATAGAAGAACACGATGGCCATGCCGATCAACACGCCGGTGGTGATTTCCACTTCGAGGAAACGGGAGAACACGATACCGACGCCCCGCATTTGCCCCGCGACATAGGTGAAGGAAACGAAGATGGTGCACACCACGGCCACCACCCGCGCCACATCCGAATAATACCGGTCGCCGACAAAATCCGGCACCGTATACTTTCCGAACTTACGGAGATACGGAGCCAGCAATAAAGCTAGGAGAACGTAACCGCCGGTCCATCCCATGAGATAGACCGAACCGTCACGGCCAACGAAAGAAATTATCCCCGCCATTGAAATGAAAGAAGCCGCCGACATCCAGTCCGCCGCAGTGGCCATTCCGTTGGCCAACGGGGACACCCCGCCTCCCGCCACATAAAATTCATCGGTGGAGCCTGCCCGGGACCAGATCGCGATCCCGATATAAAGCGCAAAGGTGGTGCCGACAAAAATAAATGTTAAGGTTTGGACATCCATGAATTTTCCTGGCAGTGGGACTCTTTAGGGTTGGGGACCGGAATCATCCGGCTTATTCTCCAAATGATAATAATCATCATCGGGAACAAAATCGTCTTGGTCCTCATCGACGCCATATTTGTGATCCAGCGTGTTCATACGAATCACGTAAACAAAAATAAGAATAACAAAACAAAAGATGGCCCCTTGCTGAGCCATCCAAAATCCGAGGCGAAAACCCATGAATTGAAATTCATCCAACGCATCGGTAAACAGAATTCCCATGCCATAGGAAACGGCGAACCAAACCGAAAGCAGAACCAGGACCGTTCGAATATTTTCCCGCCAATAAGCACGGGCGTTGTCACTCTGCGGGTCGTTCATGGGCTGCGTTTTCCAGCCTGAGGAGATCTTTTCGGATGAGGATGATTCATAGTTGAATTTTATAGAAGGGCTTGTTGGATTTGAATTTTGAATGCTATAGTCTACACAAAATATGTTATCACAACCAATTCTTGTCTTTAACGAAAAGAGGTTGAATGG
>JAUVMD010000155.1 GCA_030600405.1 Nitrospirota bacterium | reverse complement strand
ACAGGTCGTTGAGGCCATCCGACTCCCCCCGTACTTTTTCGATTAGGATCAGGCCGCCGCCGGGTCGCAGTCCTTGATAAATTTTCTTCAGCATGGCCGCCCGCCGCTTGGGTGGAATAAACTGTAGCGTGTAATTCATGATGACCACACTGGCGTCCGCCAATTCGAAATCGCTTTCCAGATCCGCTTCCACCAGGTCGCACCGCTTGAGATGACCCTTCAGTTTGCCGCGCGCCTTGTTCAGCATGGCCGCTGAATTGTCGAGTCCGACGAAACGGATTTTTTGCTTCTCCGGAATCGTCCGGACCAAGTGGCGGAGTAGGGTGCCGGTGGAGCATCCCAGGTCGTACACCGCCGAATTTTTCTGCGCGAAGTTCAGGGCGAGGTCGATCACCATTTGCTGGCATTCTTTATAGAAAGGCACGCTCCGCTCCAGCATGTCGTCGAACACCTGCGCCACCGGTTCGTTGAACTCAAATTTTACCGGTGCCGTCGATTTTTTAAATAACGTGTCCTTTTTCTTATTGGCCATATGCGGAAAAGTTTCGTCTAAACGCAATCAGGGCGGCCCACACGAGCCGCCCTGACAGGATTGATGAAAGAATAGGGGTAAACGATCAGGGACCCTGGATTTCTCCGCCGCCCACCGGGCCCGATTTGGTTTTGACCAGCAGTTTGTTAACAGCGTTGACGTAGGCCTCGGCGCTGGCTTCCACCGTGTTGACGCCGGTTCCCTTACCGAGCACTTCCCGGTTTTCGTGGAGCACGCGTACGGTGACTTCTCCCTGCGCGTCCTTGCCGCGGGTCTTCGACATCACCTGGTAGTCGAGCAGTTTGCAAGTCATCCCGGTGATGTGGTCGATGGCGTTGTACATGGCATCGACGGGGCCGTCGCCCTGACCGGTCTCCGTATGCACTTTACCGTCGCGGCTTTTCAAGGTGACCGTCGCCCCAGGCGTGGTGCCGCTTTCGAACGTTCCCTGAACTTTCTCTAGCGTATAAGTATTCAACTCTTCATCGGTGAATTTCCGCTTCTGGATCAGAGCGACGATATCCTCGTCGAACACTTCCTTCTTCTGGTCTGCCAGTAATTTGAAGCCTGCAAATACCCGGTCCAATTCCTCCTGCGTCACCTGATACCCCATGGCTTCAATTTTTTTCGACAGCGCATTGCGGCCGGAATGTTTTCCCAGTACCAATTCGGAACTTTCGAGTCCGATGTCCTGCGGATTCATAATCTCGTAAGTATCCTTCTTCTTGAGGAACCCGTCCTGGTGCACGCCGGACTCGTGCGCGAACGCGTTCTTGCCGACGATGGCCTTGTTGCGTTGTACGAAAAAGCCGGTGAGACTGCTCACCAGCCGACTGCAGGTTATGATGTGCCTGGTGTCGATTTTCGTATCGACGCCGAAGAAATCCTTGCGCGTTTTGAGCGCCATAACGATTTCCTCCATCGCCGCGTTGCCAGCGCGTTCTCCGATGCCGTTGATGGTGCACTCCACCTGCCGCGCGCCTTCCTTGATCGCCTCGAGCGAATTCGCCACCGCCATACCGAGATCGTTATGGCAATGCACGCTGATGATCGCTTGATCGATATTAGGCACGTTTTGTTTCAGTGAGCGGATCAACTGGCCGAACTGGGTCGGCACCGAATAGCCCACCGTATCGGGAATGTTCACCGTACCCGCACCCGCATCGATCACCGCCTCCACCACCTCGGCGAGAAACTCCGGTTCCGTGCGCGAGGCATCTTCCGGAGAGAACTCGATGTCGTCGCAGAACTTGCGGCCGAACTTGACGGCGTCCACCGCCATCTGGATGATCTCATCCTTGCCCTTCTGCAGTTTGTGGTCGCGGTGCAGTTTGGAGGTCGACAGGAATATATGAATGCGGGGCGACTCCGCTTTCTCGAGGGCGCGCGCCGCCGCTTCGATATCTTTTTCGAGAGCGCGGGCAAGACCCGCCACGGAGGAACCTTTGATCTCCTTCGCGATTTGACGGACCGATTCGAAATCGCCGGGGGACGCGACCGGAAAGCCTGCCTCGATGACGTCCACTTTCAGTAGAGACAGCTGCCGCGCGATTTCCAACTTTTCCTTGTTGTTCATGCTGGCGCCGGGGCACTGTTCCCCGTCTCTTAAAGTGGTGTCGAATATAATGAGTCGTTCCGGTTGCATGGTTCGGGTTCGTATCCTCCGTAATCAGGGTTGTTGTGAGCCGATATCTTCGGCTTTTATCATCTCATAGCTTTCCTCTTTAGAAAAGCCGCTTTGAAATATTCTTATGAAGGGAATTAACTGATCGCGCTGACGACTTTAAATCCGGCTTTTTCGATTTTTTCGACGACGTTCGCAGTGTCGCACAAGTCCAGCCGGAAAAAATAGACCTGCTTATTACCACCGGCACTATGGGGCGCCATGCCGACGCTGATGATATTCAGGTTTTCCCCGTGGATGATGTTCGAGACTTTTTCGAAATTCTTGGGATTTTTGTCCATCAACACGTCCACCCGCGAACTGGAATGGATAATGCCCATCAGGTCGACAAAAATTCCCAGAATATCCATAATGGAAATGATTCCCACCAGCTTGTTACGCTTGATCACTGGTAGGGCGCCGATTTTATATTTATAGATGATCAACGCCGCGTCTTCGATATGAGTTTCCGGCACCACCACCATCGGATCGCGGGTCATGAAATCAGAAACTTTCATTTTGGAGGGGTTCAAAGCCTGGATTTTCCCCGAATTGGTTTTAGCTCCTTTGCCCATGAAAGCGCCGCGGATATCGCTTTCAGTGATAATACCCATGAGTTCTGTACCATCCATTACTGGTAGATGGCGAATGGATTTCTCCACCATGAGGTCCTGGGCCTTTTTCAAGGAATCGGATTTTTTAACGGTAATCATTTTCTTCGACATGACCTCGCCGACAATCATAATGAACCTCCAAAAATTCAGTATCGGTTATTCAAAAAATCGCTGTGTATCTAAGTTGAGGAATCCACTGGGAAGCGGGTGGTAAGATTTGAGCCGGTTTAATCAACCAGGAAAAACCCGGTCGACTGCGATTTGTGTACGGCACACATCCTGTCTTGAACCTTTTTACCAGAACGGGAATCTAAAATATATTAAAAACAAAAGCTTGCCTGCAGGTGGAATATTTCAGGAATATGTAAATTTAAGCAATATTGAGTAATAAAACTACACCAAAAAAATAATAAAAATACATAGGTTTGTCAGGTGCTTCATAATTTCTTTAAAATTAATGAGTTACTAGTTTGGCACACCATTTGCTTGATTTACCCCTCTGGAGAGCAATTAGGACTGGCCTTGATTTTGGCCGAAATCTCTATAAAATTTCAAGATTCTGCAATCATCCAATAGATAGGTATATGAATATAGAAAAGTATCCCAAAAAGCAGGGACTTTATGACCCTGCCCATGAAAAAGACAACTGCGGTGTCGGCTTTATCGCTCATATGAAGGGGGATAAATCCCATGACATCATTCGCCAAGGTCTGGATTTACTGAATCGTCTGGAGCACAGAGGGGCTGTTGGAGCCGACCCACTGACGGGTGATGGTGCCGGTATTTTGACCCAGGTGCCCCATGAGCTGTTCAAAAGCCAATGCGAAAAGATCGGAATTTCGTTGCCCGCTGAAGGCAAATATGGAACCGGGTTGGTGTTTTTGCCCCGGGACGAGCGTGGCGAAAAGTTGATGGATATCTTCGAGCAGGTGACGGCCCGGGAAGGGCTTGAAATGCTCGGATGGCGCAAGGTTCCGGTCGACAACACCCAGATCGGCGAAACCTCGCGCCAAGTGGAGCCGGACATCCAGCAGATATTCATCGGTTCCGGGGGCATGGAAGATCAGGAACTCTTCGAGCGCAAGCTCTACGTGGTCCGCAAACAGGCCGGGCAGGCCATCCGCGCTTCGGGTCTGGCTGAGCTTTACGAGTCCTACTACATCTGCAGTCTGTCCTGCAAAACCTTCATCTATAAAGGCCAGCTGATGGCGCCGCAGGTCGAGAAATATTTTCTCGACATCCAGGATCCCCTCATGAAATCGGCGCTGGTTCTCGTGCATTCGCGCTACAGCACCAATACCTTCCCTTCATGGGGAAGGTCCCAGCCGATGCGCATGATCGCCCATAACGGAGAGATCAATACCATTCGCGGCAACAAGAACTGGATGGCGGCGCGGGAGGCCATGTTCGAAAGCGACCTGTTTGACGATGTGAAAAAAATTCTGCCGGTCATTCCGCCTGGCGGGAGCGATTCCGCCGACTTCGATCAGGCACTGGAATTCCTGGTGCAGACCGGACGGTCCCTGCCGCATTCTGTCATGATGATGATTCCAGAACCGTGGAGCGGCCACGAAACCATGAGCGGCGACAAGCGCGGATTCTTCGAGTTCCACGCATCGATGATGGAGCCGTGGGACGGCCCGGCGTCCATCACCTTCACCGACGGCGACGTTATCGGCGCGGTACTGGACCGCAACGGCCTCCGCCCCTCCCGTTACATTGTGACGAGTGACGACCTGGTGGTGATGGCCTCCGAAGTCGGGGTGTTGCCCATTGAGGAATCCCGGATCATCAAGAAGGGCCGCCTCCAGCCGGGCAAGATGTTCTTTGTCGATCTTAAAGAGGGCCGGATTGTT
>JAUVMD010000268.1 GCA_030600405.1 Nitrospirota bacterium | reverse complement strand
GACATCGCCGGCCGGTACCTACGGGCCATCCAGGAGGCACTGACGTTTCTCTACACCGGGCCCCGCAATCAAGTAGTCGAATTTGCCGCGTCTACGTTCGGAGTCGATCTGACGGTGGCGGGAAAGTTGTGCGCGGCAAACCGCATTGACGCTACCCGCTGGCGGAATAAATTGTGTTCACCGGTTTTTTCCGGTTCCATTTCGATATGGTAGTCCGTAGGGGAATACTTGATTAAATTACCGCTCAAGGCATCCACGGCGCCGGGGGTCAAAAACGTCAGGGTTCCCGTGAGATCCAGCAACATACCGGTATTCATATTGAGCTTGTGTGCCAGCAGCATTTCCTGGCTTTGGTAGCCTTCTTTGCTGAACCGGACTTTTATTCTGTGGAGCTGACGGTCGACAGAGAGGGTCAGCGGAGTTTCCCCCACCAGGTTGTTATCAAAAAACACTTTGGTTTTATCCACATTGGAATTGAACGTGATCTCGTCCTCCCCATCGGAAAAAATAGTCGCACAACCGCCCAAGGCCATTAAAGCTATCAGGCCGAATAAAATGAATAGATTTGTGTTCGTGAAAAATTTATTGAGCATTGTCATTTTTCTTCTCTTAAAAATCATAGGATTATCTAATCAGTGTAAGGGCGACAATAATTTTTCGCAATGGGGATATCCCCTTCAGAGGCTGTTTGTATTCTGAAAAGTTCGCCAGAGCGACCGCCTGAGAGCAGCGAGAATTGAGTTTCCATCCCCAACAGATGCCCGAAATGCTTTGAGTCCGTGACGCTGATACAGCCACAGTATAAATGTGGTGTAACTTAAAGCAGACGTTCGCCTAACCGCTTCGATAGGCAGGAACCGGCCAAAAGAGGACATTCGGCTAAGGAAAGTTTAAATGGGCGTCATTATTCTAAGGTTCTTTCTAAATTCATTGTTCTATGAGCGCCTATGCGGTTAATGCCCGGAAGGGCGAAGGGCAACGGATTTTCAGGGAGGGCGGGCTCGTCACCCTTCGGCTGAGGAGCCGGGCAACCCCGGCCATAACGCACGCCACACTAACCACGATTACGTAGTGCAAAAACGGGTCAAGAATGATATAATCAATAAAATCAGTCACTAATTCAGGCCTACCTCACAAGAAAGAGCCATTATATTCTCTCCCAGGTTAAGACCCGTAAGCGGGCGGACAACTGATTTTTCGGTAAATCGAGGGAATATTCTGGCGCAAATTGTATCCCCCAAATGGGGTTCAATAGGTCTTGACCATTAAGGCTGCCGCCTTTAATCTAAAAAAATGAGCTCTACTAATAAACTCACAATGTGAGCTCATAATGCTTGCGACCCTGATCCGCCTGGCGATAGGGGTTGGGCATCCGCGTAAAGTTTGCTGGCTATTGTCGTCCCGCAACTCAATTTTGTTGCGGGGCGTTTTTTATAATGAATCACGTATGAGGAAGGGAAGATTTAATGAAGAAATTGTTATTGAGTTTGTTGTTAGTATTGTTTGTTGTAGTTGATGCGCAGGCCCTGACCACTGCCAAAGGCGGTGTCAACGTATTGCCGGAGCCGTTACCGGAATCCGCGGGACAGCTGATTTACGAGGAAATGGGGTGTCCGACCTGTCACGGTTACCAGGGCGGCGGCGATGGATTCATGGCGGAAGGTTTGACAGCCAAACCCAGAAATTTTACGGATTTTAAATCCATGAGCCGGCTTGCGGACATGACCATGTTTCATTCCATTAAAAATGGAATTCCAGAAACCGGCATGCCCGCATGGAATTTAACCGATAAACAGATTTTTGACGTGATTTTATACATCAAAACGTTTCTGGCCGATAGCCAAATGACCATCGTTGTGTGTCTCAATGAGAAAAGAGAAATTGACGTGCGCAACCTGAATCTCAAAAACAACTACTCTGTCGGGGTGGATCGACAGGAGTTCCTGAAAGTCGCGTCCAAGGGCAACCGGGTGTTGATCGAACCGAAAGACACCAACGTGATGCGTTATTTCAAAAAAACCCGCCGGAGCCTGGTGCGGACGCATGTCATGGTCAACGGGGAGGAGATGGACAGCGAATCCGCCCTGATCGTGGTGCGCATCCGCGACTGCGTGAAATAAGAGAACGCCCGTATCCCCTCACTCCCGGGCTCCCGCCCGGAAGCGGGAGGGGCAATAGGTTTTCAAGGGGGATGGGTGTGGGATTCTTAATCAAGACTTTTTCTTGGTAGGCGAACGTCTGCTTTGGGTCGTTTGCGGGCTAACGATCAGCGTGATCGAACGTCCGCTTTTCCATACCAACTATTATGACAATTGAGCGAAAAGGTCAAGTGGATGTATTTGAGTGGGCGGAATATTAGGATTATTTAGCTACCAGGGGGGGCTATGCATGGCATACCGGGGTATATATAGGGCGAGGGCGATGAACGTTGCAACCTATCTATACAAGACTGACCTGAATTTCATCATATGCAGGAATCTATTTCCGGGTCGCAATCCTATTCGCATGTTTTTTTTAGACTTGTCATGATTAATGTCCAAATGCCCAGTGGAAGCATTTCTTAACACATTTTTCCTTTGCGCCTCCGGATTCATCCGACCGGCAAAGCGTCGAACCATCCGGACGGACTGTCATAAAACTCCTCGTTACCGTTGACACCGTCTTCCAGCACATCCTTGTACATGACGTCCCAGACGCCGTCTTCGTTCACGTCCACCGCATAGAACAGCGGATACCGGGCGGCGATGTAATAGAATCCCTCAACGCCGTAATCGACCCTGAACACCGGACGACCCGGGTTGTAGCGGGTAACCGTTTCGATCGGCTCCGTGGTGATGTATTTATCCAGCACGACCCGGACCGTGAAAAAATCCGGCCGGCCGTTGTGGTTGAGGTCGTATCCGACGGTCAGCATGTCGTTCGGTTCGAGGTTCCAGCCGAACTGCGTGGTCATTGCCGGTTCGGCCTGCAAGAAATAGGGGTTTGACCAGGCAGGAGAACTGAAAACCGACAGGGCCGCCAGCAAAGTGATGATGGTAACAAAGCGTTTCATGACGTCCTCCTCTCCTCTGGGATTCTTATGGTTGTTTTTCATCGTGATTTAATCATTTATGCTTTCTGATTTTGATTGATCCTCACTCTATAAATAGCAATTAGAATGCCAAAGTGAGACATCCTCGTTAAACCGTTGTTTTATGCGATTTTTATAGAGAAGAGAG
>JAUVMD010000341.1 GCA_030600405.1 Nitrospirota bacterium | reverse complement strand
GATTGGAATCAGTTTGAAACGGCGCACGGTCTGGACAGCGGGTGTTTGTTCCAATCGGGTTTTGCTCTCCCAGGCTTCCGACAACCACACCAGGTGGCGTAGCCGGAAACGGGTCCATTCCCGAATGCCTCGCAGCCGGGTCAACTGCAGGATGTGTGTCTTCATTTCAAGAAAGGCGTTCAGAATTTTTTCGATCCGGGCTTCGGCGAGGGGTTGTGCGGATTGAGGATAATGAAATTCCGCGATCTCCCGGACCAGGCACCGCGTATTTTCAATCACAGCTAAATCCGCTTCACCGAGCACCCAGCGGCCGCGCAGGGCTTCGCAACGTTCCGTTATCGCATTCAGTGAGATCCGTTCTATCGGATCGGGGGTGGTGGCGGCTCGTTGCTGAAGATCGCGTAAACGGGAGATATTCAACCACCGCACCTGCAATATCCCGTAGCCTTTGACTACCAACACCGCGAACACGCAAACCAGAAACGCCCCGACGCCGAAGGCTATCCAATAGAAGTTGATTTCCATGAGCGCAATGCACCCTTATCCAATCGGTTTGAATATCCGGGAGGGGTTGTTCTGGCGGAAAGCTTTTAATGGTGTTATCATTTTTACAGTCTCACTAGCGATCCGGATGATGCATGACCCAACGCATTTTCACTTTATAAAAAAAGGCCTCTCGTGCCCTCCGTTCGAACTCTTTCAACCCTGTGCCTGCTCAGCGCACTGGCTTTGATCTTACCGCAATGCTCGGACAAAAACAGCGACGATTATTACAAGGAAGGGCTGTCCCATATCGAATCACAGGATTATGAGGGTGCGGAACAAGCGTTTCAAAATGCCATCGACAAAAATCCCAAAAACCCGAACGGGTACTATGGGCTGGGCGGAATTCACAATTACCGGAAAAAGTATGATCTGGCGGAAAAGGCATTCCAGACCGCTCTGCGTCTTGACCCTACTTTTGTGGATGCCCATTACAGCCTGGGTTACACTTTCGAGCAGATGGGTCAAAAGAAAAAAGCGGATAGGGAATACGCCATCTACCGCCGTTTGAAAAAGAAGATGGACCAATTCATGAAAGAGGAGGCAGAAACGCGGTGAGAATTGGGGGTATCCTGTTGTTGACGGTTCTGTTTGCCTACGGCTGTACCGCTTCTCCCGAACCGCGCCCGGCCCACAAACGGTCCCGTCCCGGAACTTTGTTCCCTGAAACCAAACATCAGCCGGGCAAAACCATCCCCACCCCGGCCCCCAAACAACCCCAGCCGGAAGCGCCTGTTCAATATACCCGGCCCACGATCAGACCCGAACCCACTTCAAAAATTCCCAGAACGTTTCACTTGCCGACTGTGATTCATCACAAAGATCAATCGATACTGGTCCGGGTTGCGTCCGGGTCTTACTGGGTTCCCTCGGAAAACGTGTCCCCATTTCAAGTAGGGCAAAACCACCGACTCGACCACAAAACCTTGCCGGGGTTTTTGATCGACCGGGCGGAAATCACGGTGGCGCAATACAAGCAATTCAACCCGGACTATGATGAGACACTCTACACCAGCGGCGAGGAATGTCCGCAGTGCCCGGCTATGGCGATCAACTGGTTCAACGCCCAACGGTATTGCCAGTGGGCGGGAAAACGCCTGCCTACGGAAAACGAATGGGAAGCGGCCGCCCGCGGAACCTCGGATCATCCATTTCCCTGGGGAGATCAGCCTTTGGAGGGATATGGAAATATCCAGGGAGGTCAGGACGGGTTTGTGGATGCCGCACCAACGGGCTCCTTTCCCAAAGGTGCCAGCCCGCTCGGAGCGTTGGATATGATCGGCAATGTGTGGGAATGGGTGAGCACACCGGTAATGCTGTCGTCGCTTGCGGAATCCCAACCGGGACTGCAAAGCAACTCCCTGTATCTGGCGAAAGGGGGGGGGTGGAGGAGTCCGCCGGAGATGGCCACCATTTCTTACCGCAATCTGGCCGACCCCAACATCAACAATCCGACCTTCGGTTTCCGTTGCGCCAAATCGGCTAATTTCGAAACCAATTTCCAAACAGAAAACCCGTTTCAGGATTGAAACGGGTCTCAAATAAGAAAAGGCCAGATCCTTACTTTGGCAGGATAAATAGGGTAAATAAGGATCTGGCCCTTAAGCCACGGTGCTCCGGGCGATTCGGAGGGTTAATTCATGAACACCCGGACGTTGCGCCGCAGGATAAACATTTCAAGCAGGTGCCGTTTCGGACGAGGGTGAGCTGACCGCACTCACCGCACGGATCACCTTCGTAGCCTTTCAGTTTGGCAAGCGCGGAGCCGTTTTTCGCGCGGTTGGTGAGAACCACTGTTCCCAGGGCATGAACAGCCGTACCGCCGTTGCTGCCTCCGTCGGATCCACTGCTGGTTTTCCCATGGCCGTTGCCATTGCCTCCGACCGGATGAGATTCCGCTGTTTCGGGTAGCGGCTCCGTCGGCGGAACATCTTCTTCGACTCCCAAGTCCAGATCGGTAATTTCGCTCTCGCCTCTTTCTGTCTCTTCTTTTTGATCTTCCGGCGATACCTCTTCGTTTTTCTGAAG
>JAUVMD010000248.1 GCA_030600405.1 Nitrospirota bacterium | reverse complement strand
TTTGATCGGGGAAAATATATCCTGCGACCACATAGTGAGGGCCTTTATAAAAAAGTGGCCGCGGCAACGGTTATCATTTATTGCCCTCTACATCCCTCACAGATTCCCGGAATGTTTTGAAGACGTTACCCTGATATACAGCCCTTGGACAAGGCAGAAACTCTCATTTAAAATTTGTTACAACTTGTAAGGGCAGGTCACTACCATCCCTTAAGGTATAATATGCGAAGCTGGGCGAATGTTCATGAGGGGGGAGGTTGGGTTTGTCTTTTTCGCGCGCCACGGAATTCATTCCTGCCTGACTTTATTTAAGTCAACACCTCTATTTTTTCCCCCTGATTGACAAATCGGCTTTCAATTGCCAGAATATCGGGAATAATATTTTTTAGCGCTTCGACCACCTTGGGATCAAATTGCTTTCCACTTTGTTCTTCAATCTGCGCTATTGCTTTTTCCATGGGCCAGGCCTTTTTATAGGGTCGGATCGAAGTCAGGGCATCAAGCACATCGGCAACCGCCACGATCCTTCCCTCCAGGGGGATATTTTCTCCTTTTAAACCCTCAGGATAACCGGAACCATCCCATTTTTCGTGGTGCGTCATTGCAATGGCTTCGGACATTTTCATTAATTCAGATGTTCCTCCTGAAAGGATTTCACCTCCTATAGAGGAATGTGATTTCATGACTTCCCACTCATCAGGATCCAGCTTTCCGGCTTTCAGGAGAATCTTATCCGGGATTCCTATCTTTCCCACATCGTGCATGGGTGCCGCATGGAAGATCAATTCTGCCCACTCCTCATCGACGTCAAGCGCGTCGGCAATGAGGCGGGCAATATGGCTCATTCGCAGGATGTGCAGACCGGTATCGCAATCCTTGAACTCGGCAGCGCGGCTCAGACGTTGGGTTATCTCCAGCCGGAGGTTATTGCTGGCAATGAGATCTTCCCTGAGCTTTTCTGCCAGCTGACCAATCACCCAGCCCGTTATCACAAGAAATCCAGCCCATATGATGAGATTGAAATAAAGATCAAACTTCGTACTGTGGAGGAGATAAGTTTCCAGGTTTGCCAGCACAAAAACCCAGACCATAAGAATGGTAAAAAAAGCACCCAATACCGCCAGGCGTCTTCCAAGGTAATAACCTCCAATGATAACGGGTAAATAATAAAAATTAAGGAAAGCGACCTTGGAATAAATGAAATAATTTAAAAGCATCACGCTTATCAAAATGGTCAGGATTACAAGGCCTTCTATGTTTTTAATCAGCCATCTTTCTCTATTTTTCACTGAATCAACTCCACTTGGTTATTAAGGTAAAGACAAATCACATTCAAAATCCTCCAGGACGGCTGCCCAAGCCATAAGGTTTTCCTTCCTGTCATCTATGGCAAGGATTTTAGGTTTTATCTTTTTGACCTCAACTGTTTTGAAAAAAGCAGATTCGTCATCTTATTAAAGAGTATTAGCCGAGTTTTTATCCAGCTCTCGAGAAACCTATTCGTATGATCCGCTTTTATAAAAAATCGATTTTGTTCATCTCCTTTGCCGGTCGAATCTTAGAATCTTTATTCGCTCGTAAAGGCTGTTCGGGATTTGGCATACCCCATAGGAAAACATAGAAATACTGGGTAATCCGTATACTTCAGTAGAAGGCATTAGCCCTTAGAAGTCAAAGCCAATAACACAATTATGACCTGTCACCCAAAGCGAAGAGGTCACGGAGCTGGATTTGGGTAGGGGCTGTCTTGCAAACAGCAGGAAACCTGCAGAAAGATGACCGCTTGAGAGCAACAAGAATTGAGTTTCCTGGGTGTGACAAAGTAATCATAGCCCGCTCCTCCCTCACCGATGCCCGAAAAAATTTGGGAGTGTGGCTCTGATACAGCTCTCCACAAACCAAATTTATTAATTTGCTGGCGATTATAATTTATGCTATGTTTGCTGACTTTGGTGGAAAGTGCTATATTTAAAGGAGTTTAGCTGTGTCGGCTGAAAGTATTAGGAGTTCTTTGAGTGAAAAGGGCCCGGACAGAGGTCCGGGAATCAGAGGTTTTTCATGAGGGAGTTTTCCAGAATAACCCGTTTGCCTCCCTACGTATTTGACATCGTAGGCCAATTAAAATTACAGGCCCGACGACGGGGGGAGGACATTATTGACTTTGGAATGGGCAATCCCGATTTGCCGACCCCAAAGCATATTGTCGACAAATTATGCGAGGCGGCCACCAAGGGGCCTAATCACCGGTATTCCCAATCCAAGGGAATTCCCAAGCTCCGCTTAGCGATCACCGATTGGTACCAGAGGAATTTTCATGTGGAACTGGACCCCGAAACCGAGGCCATCGCCACCATCGGGTCCAAGGAAGGAATTTCTCATCTGGCACTGGCCATTACCACTCCAGGTGATTCTGTTTTGGTGCCGACGCCAACTTATCCCATTCATACCTATGCTTTTATTTTGTCGAATGGGGATGTCATCGGCGTTCCCATGCAAAAGGACACCGATTTTTTTGAAGCCCTGCTTCATGCGTATAAGCAGAACTGGCCTCGGCCCAAGGCGTTGATCATTAATTTTCCGCACAATCCCACCACCCAGGTGGTGGGTATGGAGTTTTTTGAAAAAGTGGTGGCCTTCGCTCAGGAGCATGATCTGATCGTCATTCACGACTTCGCCTATGCCGATCTGGTGTTCGACGGTTACCGGGCACCCAGTATGCTCCAAGTCAAGGGTGCCAAGGAAGTTGGGGTGGAGTGCTTTACTCTTTCGAAAAGTTACAATATGCCCGGCTGGCGGGTGGGATTTATGGTAGGCAATCGTGATATTATTCACGCGCTGGCCCGAATGAAGAGCTATCAGGACTACGGGATGTTTCAGCCCATCCAGATTGCCGCCATCATTGCTTTGAACGGCCCGCGGGATTGCGTGGATGAAATTTGCGCAACCTATAAAAAACGGCGGGATGTTTTGTGCGAAGGATTGAATCGGGTCGGCTGGAACGTGGACGTTCCCAAAGCCACCATGTTTGTCTGGGCCGAAATACCGGATCAGTTCAAATCCATGGGATCGTTGGAGTTCTCAAAACTCCTTATAGATAAGGCAAAAGTAGCGGTTTCTCCCGGTATCGGATTCGGGGAGGGCGGGGATCACTTTGTCCGCATTTCTCTCATCGAAAATGAACACCGGATTCGTCAGGCGATTCAGGGTATCCGGGAAATTTTTTAATTCCAAAAATTTAAATCATGAAATCGATTAAAGTAGGCCTGATTGGGTTCGGCACCATCGGTTGCGGGGTGGTCAAAATCCTTCAGGACAATCAAAATATAATTAGAGACCGGTTGGGAGCGTCTTTGGACGTGGTCAAAATCGCCGATCTCGATATCACCACGGATCGAGGTGTGAAAGTTGAGTCTGGAATTCTGACCACCGA
>JAUVMD010000056.1 GCA_030600405.1 Nitrospirota bacterium | reverse complement strand
TGGTCATCAGTTTCTTCAAGATGGTGACAGGAACACCCAACTCCTCTTTAATCTCACGCTTGAGACAGGCTTCCTCCGTTTCATCCGGCTTGCGTTTGCCACCGGGAAACTCCCAGAGGCCGCCCATCAACCCCCCGTGGAGTCTCTGCTGGATATAGACTTTCCCACCGCGTGTGATGACCGCCGCGCTCACTTCGATTTTTTTGGTTCGGGCGCGGGTTTTAGGAACTGGGAATTTGTCCACCTCCCCCCGTTGTTGAGCTTCGCATGGCTTCTGTAAAGGGCACACGAGGCAGAGCGGTTTTTTGGGCAGGCAGATTGTTGCTCCCAACTCCATCATCGCCTGATTGAAATCGCCCGGCCGTTTTCCAGGTACCAGTTGCGCCGAGGTTTCCCACAGCCGGTTTTCATGGGCTGCAGGAACGCCGTTGCCCTGCATGACGAACAGGCGCGATAGTACCCGCTTAACGTTGCCGTCCAGCACCGGTACCGGTTGATCGAAGGCGATACTCAATATCGCCCCCGCCGTGTAGTGTCCGATACCGGGCAGTTGGATGAGTTTCTCATGTGCATCCGGCACCTTACCTTTATGTTCTTTTACAACGATTTTGGCGGCGCGGTGCAGGTTGCGGGCGCGTGAATAATATCCGAGGCCCTCCCAAAGCTTGAGAACCGTTTCCTCGCGCGACCCCGCCAGTTTCTGCAGGGTCGGAAACCTTTTCATCCAGCGTTCGAAATAGGGGATGACGGTTTTCACCTGCGTTTGCTGGAGCATGATTTCGGACACCCAGATCGGATACGGATCGCCGGTGCGCCGCCACGGCATGTCGCGTTGATCGCGATTGAACCACGCCAGAAGTGCTTTTTGGATTTTCCGTTTTTCGGCGATTGGTTTCATGTTTGGGAAAGGGGACCTTTGCATAAGTGATCCATATGGCAGTTCGATATTCCCCCTTCTTGAAGAGGCGGGGGGATTTGAACCCCTTTTTTTGGAAGGAGGGGAGGAACTTTTAAAGTTCGCCCCCCGCGGAGCGGTGGGTTACACGCCGATGGCGTCTTTCCCCCAGATGACTTTGTGGAGCTGGGTCTGCACCCGCACCGGCAGGTTGTCCTCCAGCACCCACGCCGCCAGCTCCTTGAGATCGAGTCTGTCATAAACCGGGGAAAAAAGCACCTGCACTTTTTTGTGAATGTTGGTGCGATCCAAAATTTTCCGGCTCCACTCGTAGTCAGCGCGGTCTGCCAGGACAAACTTCACCTCGTCGTGCGGGTTGAGATGATCCAAATTGCCCCACAGATTTTTTGAAACCTCGCCACTGCCGGGGCATTTGATGTCCAAAATTTTGATCACCCGCTCCGGGACCTTCTCCACCGAAACCCCGCCGCCGGTTTCCACCAGAACCTGGTAGTTTTTTTCGAGCAGGGCATTCATAAGTTCGTACACCTCGTCCTGCAGGAGCGGTTCCCCGCCGGTGATTTCCACCAACGGAACGCCGAGCGGGTTGATGGCATCCACAATTTCCTTTACAGATTTGGGCTTACCCTCGTAAAACGCGTACTCGGTATCGCACCAGGTGCACCGGAGGTTGCACCCGGTCAGGCGGATGAAAATGCAGGGTAGTCCGGTAAAGGAAGATTCGCCCTGGATACTCTTGAAAAGTTCGTTGATGGTTAACATGATCAAATTTTACACCAATGGCGCCGGAGGGTCACCCTCAAATGAGCGGCCCAGCCGCTGTTGGCTTAATTTCCGCTATTTAAACCGTTTGCAGGCGATTCGGGTGGAACTGAAATGGGAATTTATTTATCATGTGGCCTTTCGTTGCGATAATGCCCAACGGGTGACCCTGATTCTGGAAAGTGAGTTGAAATGAAACCGACCGTGACCGTGACCCATAATTTCCCGGAAGTGGCGCTTGAAAAATTGCGGAGCCGCGCCGAGGTGCTTTACAACGATTCGGGAAATTCCCTGAGCACCGACCAGCTTCGCGAGAATGCCGGCAAAAGCCAGGCACTCATCAGTTATCTGACCGATAAGATCGATGCCGCTGTCATCGACGCGGGTGGCGAACATCTGAAAATTATCGCCAATTACGGAGCGGGTTTTAACAATATCGATATCGCCTATGCCCAAAAGAAAAATATCTGGGTGAGCAATACACCCGGCGTTTTGCACGAGACCACCGCAGACCTCACCTGGGCGATGATGCTGGGTATCGCCCGGCGCATTGTCGAGTCGGACCGCTTCACCCGTGAGGGGAAATTTCACGGCTGGCAGGGCGACCTGTTTTTGGGCGGCGATGTGTATGGCAAAACCCTGGGCGTGATCGGATGCGGCGAGATCGGTAAAGCCGTAGCGCGGCGGGCGCTCGGGTTCGATATGCGCGTGCTGTATCATCAAAGAAAACGCCTGCCGGAAGCGGAGGAGAAGAAACTCAACGCCCGTTTCGTTTCGCTCGACGAGTTATTGCGAGAATCCGATTTCATCACACTGCACGTGCCGTTGACTGACGAGACGAAGTACCTAATCGGGCGGGATCAACTGGCAATGATGAAGCCGACGGCCTATCTCATTCACGCGGCGCGGGGCAAGGTTGTGGACGACCGGGCATTGGTGGAAGCGCTAAAAATTAATACGATCACGGGAGCGGCCCTCGACGTGTTCGAAGACGAACCGGAGTTGACCGAGGACATGACGGAATTGGATAACCTGATACTCCTGCCACATATCGGTAGTGCTTCGGTAACCACCCGCGATACCATGGCTTTGTTGGTGATCGATAACGTATTCGATGCGCTGGACGGCAAAACGCCCCGGACGCTCATACCCAACTGGCAAGCGTGACGAGCTAAGAAATTTACCGTAGAGATCACAGAGGACGCGGAGAAAACCTAAGACAGACAGGATAACGAGATAGAAGGATGAACAGGATTTTAAATATTTTCATACTTTTGGCGCTAACCTTTTTTTTGCCGGGTATGGTTCAGGCGGAAGCGGCAAAGGAATATCCGTTCTGGCGGCTGGTAGCTAAGAGTTATTTGATCGTCGAAGGCACGATGAACGTGCCGGTCGCCGCCATCCAGAAAGCGGAACAGGATGGCGATCATGATTATGTCGAGGTCAATGTTGCCATCAAAACCGCGCTCAAAGGAAAACCGGAGTCGCAGGAATTTAAATTCCGTTATTACACGGATACCGAACAATACGGGGGCGTTCCCCGGCAGAAAATCATTTCTCTGAACGGCCATCCGGTGATTGTGTTTCTCCAGAACGTGAGAGAAAAGTACTACCTGGCGGCGTATGTCCCGGAGGCGATGCAGTCTGCGAGTGCGGCCCTGGCCGACCGCGTCCGTAAAGAAGTCTCAGCCCAGGAAAAGCAGATTCAGGAAAGCGAAAGCTATGCCGCTGGACACGTTCTTCCCAAGGAGTCGGAAGTGCAGAGCCTGGTGGAGCTCATGGTGGACCGGAGGACCGATCCCGGGACCGCGCAGGCTGTTTACGAATCAGTGATCGCTCTGGGAAAAGACGCGGTACCCGCGATTATCAAGTACATGGACGACCGGCGTAAACTCAATATTCCCAAGATCACACTGGTACCCTGGTGGCCCGACGCGCATGAGGGCCTCGTGCATTACGGTCCGGAAACCGTGACCGATGTGATGTCCGTCGCGCTGATGGCCCTGACCAACGAGGACCTGACGGCCATCTACAACGGCGGCACCGAGCTGGAACGCGCCCAGGCCGTCCGCATCTGGAAAATCTACGAACGCAAAACCTACGGCAATCCGGTCACACGTTGAAGCGGAAATGCATGATGTCGCCGTCCTGCACGACGTAGTTTTTACCCTCCAGGCGCAGTTTGCCGGCTTCTTTCACGGCGTGTTCGGATTGGTATTGCACCAGATCGTCGTAGTTGTACACCACCGCCTTGATGAAGCCCTTTTCGAAATCGGAATGAATCTTGCCCGCCGCCTGCGGGGCTTTGGTGTTTTTATGGATGGTCCACGCGCGGTTTTCCTGCTCGCCGACGGTGAAATAAGTTTCCAGTCCCAACAAGCGGTATCCGGCATGGATCATGCGGTCGAAGCCGGGTTCCTCCAACTGCATGTCATCTAAAAATTCCTTGAGCTCGTCCGGGTCCTCGATCTCCAGCAATTCATTTTCCAATTGACCGGCCAGCGCGACCACCTCGGTACCCTCCGCTTCAGCTACTTCCTTGACTTGTCGAACGAGCGGTCCGTCCATTTCCGACGGGTCAGCAACGTTGCAGACGTAGAGCACCGGTTTGACAGTAAGCAGGTTGAGGGTTTTGACGAAGGTTTGTTCGGCGGGGTTCTGAAACTCCACCGACCGCGCGGGCTGGTTGTCGTCGAACGCTTCCATCAGGCGGGTGATGACGCCGATCTGATTGCGGGCATCCTTGTCGCCGCTTTTCGCCAGTTTTTCCAGTTTGGTTTTACGTTTCTCCAAGGTTTCGAGGTCGGCGATCATCAATTCGGTGTTGATCTCGTCAATATCCGACGCCGGGTCGATTTTATCGTGCACGTGCGGGATGTTGTCGTCGTCGAAACAGCGCACCACGTGGGCGATGGCTTCCATCTCGCGGATGTTGGCCAGAAACTGGTTGCCCAGGCCTTCGCCCCTTGACGCGCCCTTGACCAGTCCCGCAATGTCCACGAACTGCATGGTGGTGGGCACCTTCTTTTTCGCCGGTACCAACCGATCGATGATGTCGAGGCGCGGGTCCGGCACATCCACCACCCCGATATTCGGCTTGCTGGTGCTGAACGCGTAGTTCGAGGATTCCGCATTGGAGCGGGTCAAGGCGTTGAAGATGACGGTCTTGCCCACATTGGGGAGGCCGACGAGGCCGCATGTAAAACCCATGAAATTCCTTTCTCTATTGAATCAATGATACGAGTTGTGCAGGTTTTTGAAGGATTGCAGAAACAGCAGGGACAATAATACCAGAAAGGCGTAAGCGCCGATGAGTTGAAAAAAGGTGGCAGTCTCCACCATACTGAGCACGGTCAGGAAAAATACCGCGCCGACATTGCCATAGGCCCCGGCGATTCCCGCCAGTTTGCCGGTAAGATCTTTGCGGATCAGCGGGACCATGGCGAAACAGGTGCCGTTTCCCGCCTGGACCATTAACGAGCAAAACACCGCCAGACCGATTACACTTCCTAGTGACCATTGCGAGTTGATCTCTCCCATGGATCCGTATCCGATAGCCGCCCCCAGCACCAGGACGAACAGAACCCGGCGCCTTCCCAACCTGTCGGATAGCCATCCGCCGCTGGGACGCGTGACCAGATTGAAAAAGGCCACACACGATCCCAGAATGCCGGCCGTGGTAACCGTTAGATGGAAGGTGCTTTCCAGGAACTGCGGAAACATGGAGACCACCGCCAGCTCCGAACCGAAGGTGAGAGCATACACGAGACTGAGGATTGCGATCTGGCTGAATGCGTATTTTTTTTCTTCGGGAATACCGTTGGTAATGCGGGGCAGGTTGACTTTCACACAATGAAAAGCGTTGAGGATAAACAATCCCACGATCACGGTCCACAGAAAGGCTTCTGTCCAGATTCCTCCCGGAAAAGCGGGGGAAGATGCCAGCTTCCAGACCAGCAAACCGATGGCCGCGTACAAGGGAATCATTAAGAGAACTTGCAGGACGAGATCCTTTTGGGAGGTGACTTCGATGGTGTTTTCCAAGCCGACGGGAAACTCTTCGGAGCGTCCCGGCACCTCCCTCGCCCAGCGGTGATACACGCCCGCCCACACCAGGCACAAAAGGCCCGAAAAGGCCGCCGCCACACGCCATCCCAACTCCTGCGAAAACAGGGCGGCGATCGGAGGCAGAGCAAACAACGCTGCGGCGGCTCCGAAATTACCCCAGCCGGCATAGATGCCTTGGGCGGTACCCATGCGGTCCGGGGGAAACCATTCGGCGATCATTTTAATACCGACGACGAACCCGGCTCCGGCGCACCCCATGAGCAGACGGGAGACCAAAAATTCTCCGAAGCTGGTCGCGAGCGAAAAATAGATGGAGACGGCGCCCGCAAACACCAGAAGGCTGGTGAAGACCCGCTTGGGACCGTAACGGTCGACCAGGGAACCGATCACGATGCGCGCTGGAATGGTCAGCGCCACGTTGCAGATCATCAAAAGTTTAATTTGGTCGGAGGTCAGCCCTGCTACTGCCTGCAGAGTGGTGTTGAATGGCGCCATGTTGAACCAGGACACAAAGGTCAGGAAAAAAGCGATCCATGTCAAATGCAGGATCGCTTGTTGGTCCCGGTTGAATTCAAACATCTATAAATGAATTTTGGCGCACTTAAAGATCAGGTTCGCTCGAAATGATTGAATAATTTTGCACAACACCTTTGTCATCGAACTCCACGATCAGGCTTTTGGAGGAATCATCTCCTATAACCCGGTACTTGTTTCGTTCATAAATCCAAATGGGATGGCTGTTCTGGACACCGATTTTGAACGGCTCCCCAAACATGAGGGCAATATCTTCCTTGGTGGTTTTGCCGTTTTGAATGGTCTGGGCCTGCTTAATATCAAAATCCTTACCGACGGTTCCACACCCAAGGTTCCAGGAAAAACAAAGGAATAATGCTCCGAGGATTAGTAATAGTCTCATGGTTGTGATCTCCTAATGTTTAACCGGATGCCTCGTCCGATGAAGGACCGACAATGGAATTAAGTGGAAACATGCAAACGCAGACTCTTCAACGGTGCTTGAAATCCTGTGAATGAGCGGATTCTATCACGGGAGCGGCCAACTCCAAACCTCAAGTTGTCCGGAGGGAATGATTTTTTCGGCGGGGATCAGGTGGTAATCGTGTACTTTTCCTGGTGCAGTTTGGGGTTGACCTTGACGTTAACCTCAATATTGTAGGATCTTTCGATATCGTCCAGGTAAGAGGTTTCCTCTTCAAAAAGAAGGTCATATATTGGAGGTGGCACCTCGATGGTGATATTTTTATGGGTCAGGTTGTTGGTGACCAGCCTTTGCAGAGCCCGGATAATTTCGTAGCATATTGTGGTAGGCGATTTGATATGGCCTTTGCCCTCACAGTAGGGGCATGCGTCGCACAGGGTCTGGCTCAGGCTGCCGCGCACTCGTTTGCGGGTCATTTCGACAAGACCCAGCTCCGAGATTTTTAGGATATTGGTTCGGGAGCGGTCAAATTTCAACTCCTGAGTCAGAGAATTCCAGACGA